>CALETX010000029.1 GCA_937920455.1 uncultured bacterium | reverse complement strand
TGATCATACCGACCGGCACGTCAAGGTTGGTGTGAATTTCCCGTGCGAAAAAGTAGCCGATTGCTGAGAATGGGGCTGATGTTTCGGGGGAACATACTGCCCATTGGCCCTGGCACTCCCTGCGAGGCCTCGCCGCAGTGCCATTTCTGACGGTGAACAGGCGGATCAAAGGATACTTTGCCCGCGGAATCTCCTCCCGGGCGTTCATCGAAGAAGCCAGCGGCCACTGCATGTTGCTCTGCCCGCTGCAGAGCCATACTTCTCCAAGTACAACATTGGTGATTATTACCTCCGAAACTCCGCCTGTGGAATCAATTCCCTTGATTGTCAATGTGCCTGGAGTTTGTGCTCTGGAAGCTTTCATTGGGGGGAGTGTCACGCGCCACCATCCCGACGTATCCGTCTGAGTGGTCCTCGTAATGCCAAGGAAGATCACTGTTATGCGCTCGGCCGGTTCTGCGCTCCCCCACACCGGCACAGGCTTGCGCTGCTGTATTACCATATTGTCCTGGAAAAGGGACGCCGGTTTGACGGCGGCCTGCGTGTTAATCGTCAGCAGACCATATAGTAACGCCACAAATGTCATTAAGTTAGTGAATTTCATCCTGTCTCTTCCATGCCGTTGGCTTTTTGGGCTGAGCCACTGATAACTTGGGCGTGATCCCGGCCCAGAAAGTAGTTAGCCCATCCTGATGTTCCATCAAGCGCATGGTTGCGTGCAGGCACATATCCCTGCCGAAGTGTGGCAACTTCGCCAGATCCTTTCATTCTGTTGTATACTATTGTCCATACACAGCGACGGCGTGATGTGTCAACCTCACACATGCCGTTCTTGCTGCCGCCACAGGGTCCGTTGCGCTGGTTTTTGAAGCACTTGGCCTGCGGGCAGCAGTAGGCCATGTCGTGCAGTGCGCAGTCTCCGCAATCCCGACATTGGAACAAGATGAACTTCACGCATCTTTCAAACAGATGGAAAAAAGCGGTAAGGCGAGGAAGCGGGTCAATCATGCTGTAAAAAGCCCGCATTATTCTGAATCCGCGCGACCGCTGATCGAAGATCAGCCGATAGGCAACCTTCATCATGCTGTAGAAAAACGATATTCTGCCGGAGGGAAGATTTTTTACCGGATCTTCCGGAATCGCGCTCTCGGTTAAAATGGAGCTCTGGAAGGGATGGAACTCATTCTCTAACGCATATGCGACGCGTTCCACGAGTTCGGGCCATTGTTTCTCAAGTTCGACTGATTGTTCGAGCATCTGACGAAGTTCTTCAGGCTTCAGGCCAAATCCACCGATGTGAGCACCTTGGAATCCCGCTCCTCGGAACACAGCCAGCATGTTGGCGGCCATCTGAATCCTGAAGTTCCGCAACTGCGCAGCATCGGATGCCGCCTTCTCGATCTCTGCCAGAAGATTTTTCGGGACCACGCATCCCGGCACAGCGCCCTCGTTCATGGCTCGGGCCGCAGCGGGCGTGAGGACGTAAACATTGCCGAGGATAGGTGTTTTCAGTCCGCGGGACACAAGATAAGCTTTAGTCTCTAGAAATCTGCGCAATTCATATCCGACCTGGCAGATGATGAAATCGGCGCCTGCAGCAATCTTGCGCTCCATTTTGAAGAATTGAGTCATCAGCTCCGCTTCGGTGTTCTTGAAAGGCGAGACTGCTGCACCCACCGTAGCAGCCGATACCAGCCCTTTTGCGAGCCGCGTGGCTTGAACTGAGTCGAGATCAAATACCGCCGCTGCCCGGCCAGCAGGTGTGACTGCTGGATAATCACCGGTGACGATCAAGAAATGTCTTATGCCAAGATTGCTAAGTCCGCGAAGGCGTGCCTCAATAGCCATCCTGTTGGAGTCTCGACATGAGATGTGAACCATTGCGCAGAGCCCGCGACGCTGGATCTCGACTGCGGCGGCGGACGCCGCCGCTCCTGGCCTGCCGCCAGCATTGTCGGTGATGCTGAAAGCGTGGATCTTATGGCCACATGCGCGAACAGCTTGTGCAAAACTTTCGGCTCGATCAGCAGTATGTGCGGGCCCTTTGTCGCTTGGAACGAGTTCCAAAGTGATCGCAAAGGCGCGCTGGTCAAGGGCTTCGGCTAGTATTGCTGCTGTCATGGCGTGATCATGTTCCTCGCAAACGGATCTTTTCGGATGCTTGCAATTTCCGATCGGACCTTGTCTTCGCTCCATCCGAATTCACCTGCCATTATTTGTGCACATGACTCCAAAGCTGATGGGTCAATATCTCCTGCAGTAGCCAGGCCGGTCCGCCGGAATACAACATCAGAAAGGGTCATTGCCATTTCATTACGGACCGCGAAAACAACCTGTGCTCCGATCACATCGCATTGGGCAGAAAGCGGCCGCAAGAGTTCAGACCTTTGGTCCGCACATTTGATTACGCTTTCCCATTCGGTGCCGTAGGTTGTTAGCAGGTGTGTCGCTGCCGATTTTGGAAGGAATGAAGCTGCCCGTTGGCCTGCAACGGCAAAGAAGACTTCCGGATCTCCGGTCATCCCACCAGGCAGTGGTCGTTGTGCGCTGATCGAGGGAGGAATCTTGCGTCCAATTTTTGCAGCGACCAGATTTATGACATGCTGGGCCACGTCTCTTGCGGTTGTAAGCTTCACTCCGATAACTGTAATCAGGCCGGGCAGACCATCGTGGCGGCCGTGGTCCAGGATTCTGAAATGTCGAGCAACGCGCGGTTCCGCGCCTTTATACGGCGGGGGGGACGCCGGCACAAGGCCAGCAAGAATCATCGCTATATCGCTGGCAGAGACGTCCGCTCCGGGCCAGGCTTCTCTTATATCCTGAAGGAGCGTGTCAACATCTTCTTCTGGCAAAGAAGGATGGGCGGGGTCTCCTTCGTGCCATGTGCAGGATGTGCCGACCATTGTCCGCCCCCGCCATGGAACAAAGAAAAGCAACCGACCCCTGCGACTGTGAAGACCAGCGGCATGAGTAAAGATGATCTGACGTCGAAGAACAAAATTCATCATTGTAGCCCATCCGCAAGGTCGTGATCGAGACGCTGTCGGGAACGAGGATAAAAAGCTGTGCAGAGTCGCAGGAGCGGTGTGGACTACGGCGCGCGCACGGATGTCAATTTCGTTGTTTCCGAGTCGGTCCCGCGCTTTGATTCCCCGTACTCGGCCCTGGTTAATCAGCGGATCCGTTGCCTGAACGTAGTTGCAGGCGGTGGCGCCATGTGCGACAGCGTCGCGTATCATTCCAACCACGAGCCTTTCGGTATCGTACGCAATCGCATCGTGCCAGACGGCTCCGCCAGTGACAGACTCCGAATCAATCCCTGGCAGGATTTGAAGAGCTTCGGTTTTTGTGACAATGCGGCTTGGTGGCATAACCCGCGAGGGATATACACCTCGATTTCTATTGAAAGTCAGAACGTCATTGGCAGTGAACGCGGCCCAGAGTGCGGGTCTTGAATAAAATGTGACGCCTCTTGTTGGCATGATACACGGCAGAGGGCTGACGAGGTGTGGCGCCTGCATGAGAAAGAATCTTCGCTCGCGGGCGGATTCGAGCAGACGGGGCAGATCAGCCTGCTGCAGGTAACGGAGTCCTCCATGGATGATTTT
>CALETX010000028.1 GCA_937920455.1 uncultured bacterium | reverse complement strand
CGCAAACGAATCGCGCCGGGTCCACGAAGGGGAGGAACCGGATAGCATTCTATCTGGGTGTTGCTCCCGAAAATCTGCAAACCGTTCTCAGTTGCGATGGAGAATCCGAACACAGGCGCCTCAACCGGTTTTTCGGACACGTATTTGATCAAAACATCCAATGGGCGTCCCGACTCAAAATGATCGGTTTCGTTTCCGTTGCTATCAAGAAAAACAACTTTCTCTATCCTTACATCTCCAGTGCCCCATTCTCTAGCCTTGCTCTTGGTCTGCCTTGCAGCGCTCAGTGTCTCATATTGTGCAACCATGGCAGCAGGATCGCCAAGCCCCTGGATCCGCCCCTGATCAAGGAGAAGAATCCTGTCGCTGATGGATTGAATGGTTCTCAGGTCGTGGGAGATCATCAGCATTGTCCTGCCCCGTCTTCTGAAATCTCGTATTTTTTCGATGCATTTGGCCTGAAATTCGGCATCACCGACAGCCAGCACCTCGTCGAGCAGGAGGATGTCCGGATCAACTTCAACAGCTATGGAAAATGCGAGACGAACATACATTCCAGACGAATAGTGTTTCACCGGTTCGTCAATGAATGAGCCTATTCCGGCGAAATCAACGATGGCGTCAAATCTCTCCTTCATACGCCTCGCGGGAATACCCATGAGCGCTCCGTAGAGAAAAACGTTTTCCCGCCCGGTCAGTTCAGGATGGAATCCCGCACCCAGTTCCAAGAGTGATGATATTGTTCCGGTCGTCTTCACTCGGCCGGACGTGGGTCTGATAATCCCAGAAATGATGGAAAACAACGTGCTCTTTCCGGCGCCGTTTGCCCCGATGATGCCGAGCGTCTCGCCCCGCCGAACCTCGAAAGTCACATCTCTCAGCGCTTCAAAAGTCGGCGGTTTCTTGTCTCTGAGCCATGCAATAACCGCGCTCTTGAGGCTGAGCCCTCCGGGGCCTCTGAGCCTGAAGCGTTTGGTCACATTCTCGACTGCGATGACGTGATCCCGCTCCACGGATCAGCTCTCCAATATCTCCTCAAACATGCTCATAACACTTCAGCGAATCTGTGTTCGGTGGCCATAAAGACCGCAACGCCAAGCGGAAGCAATGCCCATGCAACCACGCACGAAATAAGGACATGCGGAACAAATAGCGGCTCCCCTATCAGCGCAAGCCTGTAAATCGCCAGCAGGCCGGTCATGGGATTCAGGTATGGCAGCCAGTTCAACGTCTTTGGCAGCATGGCCAACTGCATGCCGATGGGATAAAATACCGGCGAAACAAAGAACCACGCCAGCAACGCAATCGAAAGAAGATGCGAAGTGTCTCGGAAAAAAACATTTGATGCGCCAACCAGGCATGAGAGCCCAAGGCACAGCGCGGTCTGGGTGAGCACTGCCGGCACGACAGCCACGGCATGATGGGCCTGCGCAGCGCCTGCGGCCGCCAGGAAAACGGCCAGTATCACAACTGTCAGGAGAAAATTCACAAGATTTGCCGCCACCATTGTAAGCGGCAATATGAGCCGTGGGAAGGCCGCTTTCTTGACGAGTGTCGAGTTCCCAACCACCGAAGCAAGAGAATCGTTCAGACACATCGTGAGAAACTGCCACACAACTATTCCCACCATCAGAAACGGCAGGTAGTTCTGCTGTGACTGCGCAAACCTCAGCAGATGAGCGAAAAAACCGTACAAAACTATCATCAGCGCAGGCACCAGCAGGGACCAGAAAAAGCCTAGCACGGAACCCTTGTAGCGTATTTTGAGATTCCGAACGACCAGCATGACGATCAGGTCGCGGCGGCCAGCCATCTCTTTGAGACTTGTCAACATGCGATCAGATGTTCTCCGCGCCGGCTGTTCTTGTCAACCTCGTATAGTCCATCATCCGGCGTTCAACGTGGAAACCTTCCTGATTCGACAGCAGCACAAACCGACCGTGGTTACCGATCGCGGTAACATGCCGGCTCAAGGAAGCACACGAAAACGTATAGGACCATGTCATAACTGGTGAAGTGAGTGAAAATGGGGGTAGCTTTATATTGACACCGATAGTATTTCCTCTATATGTAAGCCAGCAATGCAAGCGTTTCAAATGTGGCGCTCTTCGATCTGGCCATTACTCGCCGTTTTCTGTTCAGTGTCGTTGATTCTTGTTGTTTCCTCACACGCGGCAACCACCGATGACGCAGCGGCAGACAAGGAATTCGAATTCGCAGCAGCCCTCATCAAACTTGAGCTTCCGGAATACGCAGAAATGGTGGCAAACAGAGTCGTCCTCTCACGGCCGCAGGATGCCGACAGGGCCAATGTCATCCGCGCCGAAGCTCTTATCGCTCAGCGTCGTTTCAAACAGGCTGAGGAAATTGTCGCATCCATGTCCAAGGACAGTCCGAAAGCCCAGGCGATAATGCTGGCTCTGGCGGACGGGTACTATGTGATCGGCGACTTTGCAAAGTGTCGTTCGTATTACGACGCTTTTTTTAAACAGTATGCAAAGAAAGTACCTGACGACCCCGATCTTCTCAGGTTTTACCGGGAGTCAGCGTACAAGTTCGGCCAGATGCTGGCCCAGCAGAATGACACAAAAACCGCAGCTGAAATATATTCTCTGATTCTTCAATCCGGTGTCGAGGGCCCGCTGAAGAGGCAGCTTACGGTCGAACAGGCTGAATTGTTGCTTAAAGCCTTACCAAAACTACCTGCCGATCAGCGCGAGGGGCTGCTTGGCCTGGCAGAAACCAATTGCGCGGATGTCCTTTGGGGTGAAATAGACGTATGGTTTGGGCGGAGCATAATAGCGCTTGCAAACATACAGATAGCTCGGGGCAAGCGGGATGAGGCCATGTCTCTTCTGCAGGCCAATACGAGAGTTCTAAAGAAACTGGACGACGCTATCCGCGAGTCAGGCGCAGATCCGGCCGAAAGTCCCTACGCGGGCGCGCGAGCGCTGCTCGGATCTGTCAACGTTCAGGAGGCCGACCTTCTCTTAGACTCAGATGCCCGCCGTGGTAGTGCGGCGGCCGCATATTTTGACCGCGCATTCAATGAATACAGCAATGTATGGAGCGTGATAGTCAAACTGAATCGAAAGGACGCTCTCACGGCTGAGCGCGAAGGCAAGGGAGTTGTTCCGGCGTCGTACAAGGCGCCAGAACGCCAGAAGCCTTTTGCCGATATGGAAACGGAATTGACGTGGTTTATCGAACAGTCCGAAGGCTCGCTGGCAAAGATACAGGATCCGGGAGTTCAAAACGCTTGTCGCGAGTTGCTCCAGCGCCTGTCGGGTCTTCGTGACGCCGTCAGGGGATATCCAAAGGATGTGGGAGTAACCCCGAGTTCGGATGTCACGATTGACAAGAATTCAAAGCCTCATGTCCTCGTCGAGAAAGGGCTAAGGCTCCTTGGCCCTTTCGAACAGCGGAAGGCCGACGCGGTTGAACTCTACACAAAGGCGCTTCAAAATTATTATGGCGTGTTTGCAAACTATCCAGGCAGCGACTGGAGCGCGACCGCTGGAGAGCGCGTGAGCTTTCTGCAGGAAAAGCTTAAAGAACTCACGGGCAAGGAAGTCGTGATAGAAGCCAGAGAATCAACCAAACAGAAAATAGCCTCCGTGACCCTCAGGGAGGGCAACAGTCTCTTTTCACGCAAGGAATACCATAAGGCTATCGAAAAATACATGACCGGTCTGACCGACTGTCCTGAGGGGCCGGATGCGCTCGTTGCGCTTGCGAACCTGATGGAATCTTACGTGACGTTGAAGGACGATCTCCGTCTGAAAGTAACCGCGGAATACGTTGCTGAGAGGTTCTCGTCAGCGCCGGAGGCAGCGCAGGCTCTTCTCAGAATTGGCAGGATATATTTCGAGGCCAAAAACAGGGAAATGTACCGGTACATTTACGAACTCTATCTCAAACGATTTCCGACGCATGACTCGGCGCCTGTGATTCTGTATATGTTGGGCGAGCAGCAGTGGGCCGTGGAAGACTACGAGGGCGCAAGGGAGTACTATAACCGCATAATCGAGCAATATCCCAAGACCACATACTATCTGAAAGCGCTGAACCGACTCGGGTGGAGCCATTATCTCAGGAAGGAATACGACAAGGCTGCGGATATCTTTCGCAAGTACGAACAGCAGTCAGTTCCGGGACCTGAGAAGGCACAGGCAAAACTGTGCCTTGCCGATTCGCTGCGTCAGATGGGGAAATTTGCGGATGCCTTCGCAAATTACGAGGAGTTGGCAAAGTGGCTGTCGCAGAAGGAGAGTCCATTTGCAACCTCAAAGGAAGATCTTGCAAAGAATCAGGAAATCCTTGAGCAGGCATTGTTCTTTCAGGCCTACTGCTTGAGCCGGATGGACGAACCGCAGGAAAAGGCCCAGGCGAACAAAGACGCGGCGGTGGCTCTCTTTCGGAAATTTGTCGAAGAACATCCCCAGTCATCGCTCTCCCCTCTCGCAATAAGCAGCATGGGCGCCGTGCTCATGGCCGCGGGCAAGTCTGAGGAAGCAGCGGAGGCATACAGGGATCTGGCGGCGAGATATCCGAACTCCGAGGCCGGCCAGAACGCTCGCTTTGCAATGGTGCGCAGCTTGCTGGATATAGGTCACGACGCGAAGGCACGCGCTGTTTTCCTGGATATGTCACGGGAAGCCGAGAAATATCCGCCCGAGCAGTTCTTGAAACTTGGCCAGCTCTTCCTGGACAAACAGGAGTGGGATTCAGCGGAAACAGCTTTTGAGAAGGCTCTCGGCCGCGCAAAGGCTGCCACCGTCGCTCCCGAGAATGCCAAGGCTCTTGCGGATATTGAGCAGCGAGCTCTAATGGGTCTTGGCCGAGCCAGGCATGCCGCCGGCAGGCATGACCGCGCCGCG
>CALETX010000027.1 GCA_937920455.1 uncultured bacterium | reverse complement strand
CTCTGGTGTTCCGCTCGGCGGAATCGGCTGCGGCAAGGTTGACATATGCAGGGATGGCAGATTCCGCAACTTCAGCATGAACAATAATCAGGATGCGCCGGATGAATCCGTGGACGGCCTTCAAGGCGCATACCTCGCGATAAGCGAAGGAAAGACCGTTGTTGATCTTGCGACAAAACCGGCTGCGCCAGGGCATGGATCGCTGAAGGAGATTGTTTTCCACCCGCGGTTTCCCCAGGCTGAACTGTCAGCCGCAGGATGCCTCCCGGACATGGACGTAAAGGTCGTCCTTTCAGGCGTCCTATGCCCACACGACCTGAAAATCTCCTGTCTCCCGGGCTTTGTTGTGAGATGGGAAGTCCGCAACCTTTCGGCCCGAACGCGGACGGTCGAATGCAGCATGGGTTGGCCCAATCTCATAGGATTGGGCGGAGGGCTCGCTCGTCGCGAGTCCGGCACCGGCTACGGCGACGGCTCTTATCGCTACTGGAATGACGAAACAGGACGCAACGTCTCTGTGGAACGAACGGATAAATGGGTGGCACTGCGCTACACGGGCACGCCTGCGCCGCAGTTTCTTGCATCCGCAGGCGAACATTGGCTAGGCGTTGTGGACTTCGATCCTCACAGGATCCGCGCTGAAACCTCTCCGTCTGGCGGTGAGATTGCGGCGCGTCTGGAGATAGGGCCGGCTAAAACTGCAACTGCGACCATGGTATTTGCGGCCGCAATGCCCCACTGGGTGGATTCGCTTGGTGTTGACAGGGGCCATCTGTGGCAAAATTACTGGTCCTCTCCTCGCGAGGTGTTCGAGGCCATCGCCGGAAGCCACGAACGTATCCTCCGGGAGTCATCGGAACTGGCAGCACTGCTGGACGACAGTTCCCTGCCCGACTGGCTGAGGAGGCGTCTGTGCAACTGCAACTATCCTCTTGTGACCAACAGCGTGCTTTACCGCGACGGACGCTTCAGCATCAACGAGGGGCCCACCGAGATGAGCGGCTGCTACGGCACAATGGATCAGCGACTCGGCGCACACTCTGCTACGCAGCTTTTTTTTCCGGAGCTCAACGTCCGCGAATTGGAACAATTCGCGGCCATTCAGGGACCGAAAGGCGACATACTCCACGATTTGGGGGCCGGGAACCTTGAAAGGCAGCCCGGTGATCATAACTGGCCCGACCTTACCTGCTCTTTCATCCTGCAGGTGGCTCGACACGCCTGGAGTTGCGGCGATTCCGCCTTTGCCGGAAGAATGTGGCCTGTGGTCAGGCGCGCACTGTTGAGACATGCAAAGTGGGCCGAGGAAGGCGGCGGCGTTGCCCAGGTGGGCAACGGTTTGGGCACAAGCTACGATGGGTATCATTATATTGGAACCACCGGCTACATAGGAACGCTCTGGCTTGCGACGCTAGCGGTCGCCGAACGATGGGCTGAGGAAAAACAGGACTCTGATCTCCTTGAACGCATTCCCCGCTGGCGCCTGGCTGCGCAAGAACGGCTCGAAGAGGACCTGTGGAACGGCTCCTATTATGTCGCGTACGGCAACACCAGGGGCGTCCGCAAAAAAACGTGCCATGCCGGCCAACTTGCGGGCGAAGCGTTCGCGCGTTGGCTCGCCGGATGCGACGTTCTCTCGGCAGAGCGCCTGGCATCAGCCGTTGCAAGCATGATGCGGCTTAACGGAAGTCGTCGCTATGCCTTGCCGCCCGACGAGGCTGACGCTGATGGAACCGAAATCTCCGCCTTCGGATGGCTCCCGTATGTGGAAGCATTCATGCTTACGGCCGCGGCGTTTTTCGACAGAGCCGATGTGTGGCATGTGTGGAAAAGAATGGTGCGGGCCATGGACGACGATGCCCATCCATGCGACACCCGCCTCATGTACAGGCCCCTCACCGGCGAACCGAGCTGGGGAGCATGGTATATGACCGCGCCGGCAAGCTGGCTTGTGTATGATGCGATAGTGGATTTTTTTTATGATGCAGTCAGGCAAAGTCTCCGTGTGGCCATCCCGGCCCCCGGCAGGTACCCACTTGTTCATCCTCTCTTCTGGGCAACCGCAGATATTGCCGCGGACGGTAAGGCCTCGGTGATCGTAAAGAAGATCTTCGCCACTAACCCGGTGATCGTCCGATTCCTGGAGATGCCGGATAACTTGCAGTCCCTCGAGATTTGCGGAAAACCCGTTGAGCCTGCAGGTACAAGGGGAAGATACCTGCTCTATCTCCTCCCCGCTCCAGCCAGATTGGAACGGAACGTCCGCATAGAATGGCGCGCGCGCAGATGTGAACGTAAGTTTGAATAAAACATAATCGCAGGAAAGGAGAACATCGTGAAACGGTTCATACATGTCGGTGTGGGAGGATTCGGCAGAGTGTGGGTAAATGTCCTCAAGCAATCCAAATCGGCGAAAGTCGTCGGCCTTGTTGATGTACGCGATGAGGCTCTGGAAGCCGCTTGCCAGACCGCGGGATACGACAGGAAAATATGCTTCAAGTCGCTTGAAGAAGCTTTGTCGCGCGTTAAAGCAGACGCCATTGTTACCTCAACCCCGCCCTCCTTCCACAGGCACGATGCCTGCTCAGCAATGAAGGCCGGACTCGACGCGATCACCGAAAAGCCAATGAGCGATTCGATGGAGTCATGTCGCGCCATGCTCAAAACGGCAATTGAAACAGGGCGCTCGTGCGTGGTTTCGCAGAATTATCGCTACAGCCCGGCCATGGCCACGGTTGCGCAAATCGTGCGTTCGGGTAAACTCGGGCGTATCGGACAGGTGAAGCTGGACTTCTATATGGGAGTGGATTTCCACGGCGGGTTCCGGCACGAAATGCCTTACCCTGTCATAATAGACATGGCCATTCATCACTTTGATCTGATTCGCTATATCACAGGTCTTAATGCCGTAGCCGTTTCCGGGGCGGCATGGAATCCACCGTGGTCGAATTACAAGGGCAACTGCTCCAGCACGGCCCTGTTCGAAATGAACAACGGTGCAAGGGTGCTCTATAACGCAAGCTGGTGCGCCAAGGGTGCGTTTTGTGACTGGAACGGCAATTGGCAAATCGAAGGAGAAAAGGGAACCCTGTTGTATCAAAAGGGCGAAATACGACTCTTGCATGCGCCGACACTGTATGCCGTCAAGCGCGAGGAAATTTTCCCGGCTCGTCCTCTGAAGCTTCAGGGACAGGCCCATATTCTTCATGATTTTCTACGGGCTGCCTCCAAAGGAAGCGTCGCGCCGACGGATGTGCGCGACAACATACAGAGCGTTGCAATGGTTTTCGCCGCCGTGCGCGCCATGGAGACAGGCCGCAAAGTCAAGGTGCTTGACGAACAGACAAGGGCGCTTGCGGGCCGGATCAAATGACAAGCATGCCGGAACAGCCGGTGGTCAGGACCGTCGCGCGGTCCACCCCCAGTTCGCCGCGTCATTCGGAACCGGCCGTGATTCGGCGGAAAGATGGGGCACTCTTTGTCGTGTGGCAGGAGTTCCTGAGGGGTGGCCCAAAATGCGGCGAGGACAACTCGCCAGCAAGGTTGAGCTCCATGATCTCGACCGACGGCGGTTTCTCATGGATAAGGAAACGGACGCTAGTTGAACCAATGCCAAACGACGTTAACGTTTACAGCCCCAATCTGCTTTTGCTGCCGTCGGGAAGACTCCTGTTCATCTTTATGAGATACCACGTTCTCGAACAGGGCAAGCCGCCGGAAACATCAGCCTGTCTCATGTTCTCTGACGACGAGGGCCAGACATTCGGGCCCGAACATGCGATATGGCGGCGAGACCCTATCACCTTTTCCAGCGGATCGGTCAAAAGGATGAACTGCGGAAGGATAATCTTGCCCGTAACGCGCCAGACTGGAGCCGTGTGGTGCGCCACCGATCATCTGGTCGGCGGAGTAATGCTGAGCGATGATAATGGAGAGACCTGGCGCGAGAGCATGAACTGGATAGATCTGCCTCTCCGCGGGGTGATGGAGACGCACGTTGAGGAATTGATGGATGGTCGGGTCATGATGATCATGAGAACCCAGCTCGGCTCGGTGTTTGCGTCCGTCTCCGAAGACGGCGGCGAGTCGTGGAGCAAACCCCAAACAACAGGCCTCCGTTCGCCTGAGTCATGCCCCGAATTGGCGCGCCTGAAGAAGTCAGGCCTCCTTATCATCGTGTGGAACAACAGCGAATATGACCCCTCCTTTTACAGCCATTACGGCAAAAGGTCCCCCCTCACCGTGGCTCTTTCCCGGGACGAAGGCCTTTCATGGAGCAGGCCTCTCGATATCGAGACCGACCCCTGCCGGGCATTTTCAAATCCGGTTTGCTTCCCCATGGCGGATGGTCGTGTGATTCTGTTGTACTGGACCTGTCCATACGACAGGCAAACATGGCGGCTCAGAACAGACGCCATTGATCTCAGAATCGCCCTTTTTGACGAGAAATGGCTGCTCGCATCGGTTGGATTTTGCCAAAGGGCCAGAGCTGCAACTAATCCAAAAAATGTTTGTCGCCGCTGACAATATGAGGGGAAGTATTTTCGTTCAGTTAGCATGCGCTCTGTCATCTTCTGTCTTTCGGCAGAAAATCCCAAAGGCAGGGAAGCTGGCGCAAACCGGCCAAGACAGAAAGGAAGGCGCACTATGAAAAGACTTGCGGTATTGGTTTCGCTGATCGTCATGACCTCCCGATTTGCAACCGGCCAGGATGGAGCGGCGGATTTAGAGAAGAAAATCAGTGAGCTTCGCGTCAGCAGGGGCGAAGTTGAACGCGGCCTGCAGCAGGTCGGAGCAAGACTCGGCCTTATTCATGCCATGTAAAAGGGCGCGCCTGCGCAGGACGAGGAAATCGCCAAGCTTCCCGAACAGGCTGACACAGCAAAGAAGGCCGTCGAAACAAAAATTGTCGAGATTCTGAAGGCCGATCCCGAAGCTAACAAAATCATTGCTCGAATTGAGGAGATCAAGGCGACCAAGGATAATCTGAAGAGAGAGTTGAAGGACGCCGAGAAGAGTCTCAGATCGATAAAAGAGAGGTTAGGGCTGACCGGTAGCAAAGGGAAGAGAACGGAAGGGGCTGCAGACAAAAACGCCGAGGTCGCGGCTCTTCGTCTGGCCGCTCATGCCGCTCAGAAAGCCCTTGAAGACAAGAGGCTGGAACGGCTCAAAGCAGATCCTGATGGCACGAGACTTGTTGCGGAGCGAGAGCAGATACAGAGACAGCTTGAAGAACTGCTGCGGCAAGCTCGAGCAGGCAAGGAACGCAGGTAATATCCGTTTTTTGGCTCATGGATAGGAGCTAAATTTTCTATTCGCGCTCGGGCAGCGTTCTTTCAGTCCACAACTCTGGCACCCTGCGGCATGTGCAGCAAGCGGCGCCAGGCCAAACGCCACGGCAGCAAATGCCGTGAGCAGGGCGATATCCTCGATGTCGAAGGCGCGCCACACTCGCCACACACCGGCAATCAGCGGCGCAATCCAGACCGGCAATATGATCCAGATGCTGCTTCTGAAAACTCCGTCAAGAGGTTGCTGGAGCTGATCTATCCTAAGCACTTTCTTCACTAACAGACCGTAGCCATACGGACATGCGGGAGCGCCATAATGCGGGCACGCAGGACAGATGCGCACATGAAAAGATATCGTCCCTACCAGGACATAAGCAAGATATGCAGGCATCCACCATGGCCCCCATGAGTGAATAATAACTGCTCCAAGGCACCAGACGATTAGCAAGTGCAGGTTGTTCCAGATCATAACCTGCCATGGAACAATACGATTGCACCCAGCCGGTGGCGCGCAGGGCACACAAAAGGCATCATTGCTAGGTTTGTTCGTACGAGGACCGCGGCCCTGCGAGGAAGAACATATTGCCTGTTCTTCATTTGCGGGATCGGATGGCATGAGAATCACGTTGCCGCT
>CALETX010000026.1 GCA_937920455.1 uncultured bacterium | reverse complement strand
AGATGGAGACTGACGAGGATTTACAGGCCAAGCACAGAGCTGCGTTTCCCGAAGAACTTTGGAAACCGATGCCTGTGCCGGTTGAAGAGGATCGTGTGGCTGGTCCCACGGGCGGGGTGGGCCGGCAGGCAGGCCAGTCTTCGTCCGAGGCCGGGTTTGTTTTGGTGGCCACAGTGGATGTTTCAAGTGTGTCGGCGCAGATTGCGGCATCGGATGATGGAAAACTTGTGGTCGGGATCAGGACCGGCCGGCAGGCTCAGGCTGGTGTTGAAGTGTTGAACGGAAGGATGCGGAGATGGTCGTGCGGGAATGGTTTGGAGGTGGAGGGGAGGCTGTCATGGTTTGACAACAAGAAATGCGTGATAACCACGGCCTACGATACTGAAGAGACAATAATGAAGAGCGCTCTCTCCGAAGAGGACGCCAATGCAATAAAGCTGGTGACAGACGCGTGTCTAGGTGAGTTAAAACGCATGCGTGGTGCCAAATGACGGCGTTAGGATTTCCGCAAGAACAGTTATGGCGGATTTCTGGTCACTCTCGCATCTAGGGTATTAGTCTGGGCATGACCCTGTAGGTGCGCCCGGCTCGCGCGTTGAATACAAGTTTTCCTCCGAGTGGCTCGGCTTTTACTTTGCGTCCTGATATTTCACGCACCTCGTAGAGATCGGCTCCGTGGCGTATAACGCAAGTGTTGTCATTGTTGCAGCGAATTTCGGCAGATTGTAAAGAGCCGTTGCGCCACCGCATGTTTACGGTGAATCCGCCTCTGGCGCGTATGCCCATTGCTGACCCGGACGGCCAGGCAGACGGCAGAGCCGGCAGAAAGTGGAGCTCGCCTCTGTAACTCTGTAGCAACATTTCGAAAACTGCCGCAGTGCCGCCGCAATTGCCGTCTATCTGGAAGATGCGGGGCGGGTGGAGGTCAAGAAGACTGTCCGTGGCGAAGTCGGTGATTAAATGAAAGAGATGTTCCCACGCCTTGGCGGAATCGCCCAAGCGGGCAAACAGACAGGCAGCCCATGATCTGCTCCAACCTGTGTGACCACCGGAGTGCGCCAGTCTCCGTTCGAGAGACACACGTGCCGCTTGCCAAAGTTCAGGTGTATTGTCGGGATCGAGTTCGTCGCCTGGATAGAGACCGATCAGGTGCGAAAAATGGCGGTGGCCGGGTTCAACTTCATCGAAATCTTCGTTCCATTCCTGAAGCTGACCGTGTTTCCCTATTTTTAGATTTGGTAGGCGCGAGACCATATCGAACCATTTGGCTCTCTTGTCCTGGTCAACGTTGAGAATTCGAGCTGCTTCAATGGCGCATCGAAGGGTTTGACGGGCGAGTATGACGTCTATTGTGGACGAAACGCCGATGCTCACAGGCATGTCGCCTCCGCCGACGAAGCGATTTTCTGGAGATTGCGATGGAACGATCTGAAGAATGCCGTCCGAATCGGCCACAAGGTAGTCTTCGTAAAAGGCTGCGATCTCCTTAAGTACAGGATAGGCGCGTTTGCGCAAGAAATCTGCGTCGAGTGTGTACTCGTAATGCAACCAGAGATGCTGGGCAAGCCATGGCGCCGCGCCGATCCACACCGCCCATCCGAATGATTCGGGCGTACATCGTCCCCACGGATCAGTCTGAATGGGAAGGAGTATGCCTCGGCAGCCGTACAAATCTCTTGCAACTTTTCTGCCGTGAGGAACAAACCTTTCTATATGTTTGGCAAGCGGTTCGACCGCGAACGACATTCCTGCAGGTTCCACAGGCCAATAGTTCATTTGAAGGTTAACGTCGTGGTGGTAATCCGATTGCCATGGTGGATTGAGCTCTTCATTCCATTTTCCCTGCAGGTTTGGCGGCAGGTCGGCATTTGCAGTTGATGCTATCATGAGATACCTGCCGAAGTTGGCGTAAAGGAGCGGCAGCGAAGGGTCACTGCCGCCTTTTCTGGCATTTTCGAGCCGACGGTCGATCGGGTCGGTGCAGTCAGGCAAATCAACTCTGATGGTGCAAGTCCTCCAGAGTTTGGAATAGCGTCCGCGGTGTTCTCTGACTAGCTTCTGCCAATCTGCATGTGGCAGGTGGTGTGTCGAGCATTCCAAAGATGGAGGATCCGACTTGGCCGATGTACCGATGTTTACGGCCGCAAGGAGTTCGCGTGCTGCACTCCATGTGACTGCGTTGCCGTCAGTTGCAGCGGCTCCACCGGAGAAGTGCAGATGGGTTTCGACCATGAATGATATCCCGCCATGGAAATGTCCATTCATGGCAAGAATGCTGGGAGTAGTTTCGAAGGCGAGTAAGCATCCAGGGTCATGGACTCGGGAGAGAAGGATCTTGCCGTTGAATGGCTGCGAGGCTGTCACATGCACGAGAACAAGGTCATAGACAAGGTGTGCGAGGTATTGGATTTCGTACCGCACACCGTCGGAGACGTATGATACTGATGCCATTCCTGAGTTGAGGTCGAGTTCGCGTCGGTACTCAGTGACTTCGCCGTGATTGAGGTAAATCAAAAGGTCGCCCGCTGGCTGGTAAGGATCTACCCGGTTGGGCCTGCCGCTGGCGCCGCCATGTCCTCCGAACGCCTCATTGGCAAGCTTTGTTCCCTGCGGATAATTGCCTGCCAGTAGCAGTTCCCTGACGCGTGGGAGCATGTCCGCGTGATTTTCAGTGTCGCGGTTTCTATTTGTGCCACGCCACAGCCATTCGTGGTTGAGCCCGATGCGGTCGGGTTTGATGGTTCCGAGAATCATGGCGGCGAGTCTTCCGGTCCCAATCGGATAGCCGGCCATGTATTCTTTGGCCGGGCATTCGTGCCACATGCGAGTTGAGCTCATGGTGTGCTCCATCTTGGTGCGATGCAAAACGCTGTGGATTCCTCCATGAATGCGGGGCCTTGTCAACCAAAACATGATATTTGAGTTCTGGCGCTCGGGCCTGCTATATGCTAGAAACTACTCATGAAGAACGCTGAGAAAAGGCGTGGGAAGAATGTTTCAGGAAAGACCTCATGTACCGTTGGCCGCAAGAGAAAGGGCATGTCGTTTTCCGAAGTATGCGATGCGCTATGCAAGCCGTATGGTTATGTGAGACAGGTTCAGGCGAGGCTAGATCTGCCATGGCTTGACCGGGAGGGATACGACGAGACATATGTGGCATTTCTCAAGTCGGTCGTGGCGCTGAGAACATTTGGCGTTTCATTTGATGATATAAGCGAGATTTTGGAAACGGAGAAAAAGATTCTGCGGCTTCTCCATGTTGACACCATTAATTCATCTCAGACATGGTTTCTCGATTTTTGCGGAGTTCAGGAGGCTGCCGACGGCGACAGGTTGCTCCTTACACGTTACAACTTGAGTCAGGCTGTTACTGACGATGGTGTTCAGTTCCATTTGGATTTCGGGACGCGTGGTGCTGAGCTGTTTTCAGGCGCTGAAATGGGCGAAGACGTCCAGCGCCTGATGGCGCTGTACACGCGCCAGGTTGAAGGAATCCGCCAACGGGTTCGCACCGAGGAACCGGTGCTGCGCGATGCTCTGCAGTGGGCAACGCGGGTATTCAGAGAAAACGGGTGATGTTATTTGCTCGGACGTGCTGGCGAGTATAAGTCCTGCATACTCCGTAATGTTTGCGCTTGCTTATGGAATGCCGAGACGGTTAGTGTTTCCATGGTCTTAGGGCCCGTAGCTCAGATGGTCAGAGCAGGGGACTCATAATCCTCTGGTCACAGGTTCGAGTCCTGTCGGGCCCACCACGCGGCCGGTTGGAGAGCGATGCTGTGTCTTGCTTCACAGGGGCGGCGTTGTCACGATAGGCGTTGACCGAGGCAGACTTTGATGGATTTTGGGCTGAACTCGCGTGAGAGAATAGAAACCGCGTGGTCATTCCGAGAGCCGGACAGGGTTCCGATAGAACTCGAAATATCGGCTCAGGCGCGCAGCCTTCCAGAAGCGGCGCCGATCGTAGAATTCATAGAGAAAGAAGCGGATAACTTTATTCACGTTCCGCTTTTTTCGTGGGGCTTTT
>CALETX010000025.1 GCA_937920455.1 uncultured bacterium | reverse complement strand
GCAACTCCAGGCGTATAGGCAAGGCACAGATCACTCAACGAGTTGAGCGGTTTCGTAACGCGAAGGCCCACCTTGCCTCCCAGGTGATACTCGAGCGCTTCTTTTTTCGATATGGGCATGAGGAATCCTCTGCTTTAAAGCGTGTACTTGACTCCAATGCGCCAGCACACTAGAGATAAACGCCGGCAAGTCAATGCTATTATGGCTGGACTCATAAAACAAGTGAGGTTTGTGGATCGCAATACGGATGCGCTATTGGCGGATGGTTCAAGTTTCACTATGGAAAGGCAGGCGAGCGATGCCGTTCGAGCAGTTTGACCGCAGACTTCTGAAGCGTTCTCCGTTATCTGAACGCAGGAACCGTGTTTTTATTGAAAGGGATGCTGTGGATCCGCGGGCCAGACCGGCCCCGTTAACGGCGGAGACACTTTCGGTTCTGAGGGAAACGGCGGCGCGGATCAGGGTCGCGCGCCAAAACGGCAGACCCGTTGTATTGGCTTTTGGGGCGCATCTGGTAAAGAACGGCTTGGGGCCGCTTGTGATTCGAATGATGGAAGAGGGGTGGGTTACGCACCTAGCCACGAACGGGGCCGGCATTATACACGATTGGGAGTTTGCTTTTCTTGGTGAGAGCAGCGAAGATGTCGCTGAGAATGTGGCTCAGGGGAAGTTCGGTATATGGGAGGAGACTGGTTTCAACATAAACCTTGCCTTGGCCGTTGGCGCGTGGCGAGGGCTTGGCTATGGCGAATCGGTGGGGGCGTTGATAGATCAGGATGGCCTGGACATTCCTTCTCAGGCGGAAGTCGAGCAACAAATCCGCCAGTGCGCTGCTGACAGGCCTGAGCAATCTGCTGCTGCGGCCGATTTGCTGTCTGTTTTGCGCCTTGCCGGTGTAGAAGGCGGGCGGATGACCATTCCTCATCCCTACAAGCGCTACAGCATTCAGGCAGCGGCTTACCGGCTTAGAATACCGTTCACGGGGCATCCGATGATAGGGCATGACATCATATACACTCATCCCATCAATCATGGAGGCGTGATAGGCAGGGCGGCCATGCGCGATTTCCTTACTTTTGCGAAGAGCATATCCCAGATCGAGGGAGGCGTGTATCTCTCCGTAGGTTCCGCCATCATGTCGCCAATGATTTTCGAAAAATCGCTTTCCATGGCGCAGAACATTGCAATTCAGCAAGGAAAGAGAATCGAACATCACTTTATTGTGGTGGTTGACCTGGCGAAGGCGACGTGGGATTGGGCGTCAGGCGAGCCGCCTCCGGAAAATCCAGCGTATTATGTGCGGTTCTGCAAGACATTCAGCAGGATGGGCGGGCTTATGCGCTATGTGAGCGTATCGAACAAGGATTTTCTGCTGGGCTTGATGTATGAGATGTCGAGAAGGCCATTAAGGGATTGAAACCGGCGGAGAGTATCTTTCGATGAGTGATGCTGATGTCGAATGTTCTGATAGAACGATGTGGCGCGTTCTGCATGTTCGCCCAAGATGCGAGAAGAAAATGGCTGAATTTTGCCGAGTCCGTAGCCTGGATCACTATCTGCCGCTAAGGCGGGAGACCAAGATATATCAGCGACGCAAGGTGACTGTTGAAAAGCCGGTGTTCCCAGGATATGTCTTTGCCGCTTTTGACCGTGAGGGGAAGCTTGATCTGCTGAAAACAAACACGGTCGTTCGGATACTTGATCCGCCGGACGAGTCCCGATTGGTGCGCGAGCTGGACCAAATAAGAAAGGCGCTTGCGGTTGATGCGAGTCTGGGTGCGACAGACGCCGTGACCCAGGGCCGGCGTGTGCGCATCACTTCCGGCCCCTTTCTAGGAGTTGAGGGAATTGTGGCCGAGATCAAGGGAACGACAAAGGTTGTTTTGAATGTCGAGATGATCGGCCGGGCGGTGGCGGTGATTGCCGACCGGGACTGTCTGGAACCGGCGGACTGAAGTGTGGAAGTTATGTCCTGCTTCGTGGCCTGATCATGTCCATGCGCATTTTTCTGAATCGCATGATGCCGATGACGGCTACCAGAATGCCAAGCGGTATGCAAAGAACGCCGACGAACATGAACCATCCGACATTCTGAGTGAAGTGTATGATCGACGCGCCGGCTATCACCAGCGCCAGCCCTGTGCGCAGGTAGGCAAGGAGAGTCCGTTCGTTTGCCAGATGGGTGCGGGCAATGGCCAGCTCGTCTCGCAGGATCAGCTCGTCCTTGTCGAATTTCTCGTATTCGTTCGCCATGAAGACAATCTACTCGTGTCCGTGGGACGATTCAATTGGAAAGACGCCATTTTGCGAATATGCGTCTACGCCAGATGATGGCGGACGGAAGACGATGTACACAATACCGCCCACGGCCCCCCATATCAGTATTGCCACATCGAACAAGAGACACAGCGAGAGGGCGTCGTGTTCAGCTACGCCAAGAGCGCCAAGAAAGAAAACCGCCGCGTTTTCTCGAGTGCCGAAGCCTGAAGGGGTGAAAGGAAGCGCCGAAATTGTGTTCACGACGGGGAAGATGGCGAGGTAATCAAAAAGGCTCAGTTTGATGTTCAGACCTAGTCCGATCATATACGCGCAAAGGATAAGCACGAGATGATTGACGATGGATATAAGAAGTGTTGACGAAACCAGTGCGCGGTGCGTGACGCAGAATCGGATTGCATCGTAGGCCTTTCGCATGACGCCGCCGAATCGGCCTCGGCCGAGTCTGGACAGAGGTGATCCCTCTTCAAAAATGTGCCTTCGAAAAAGAACGACGGCGGTTGCCGCGGTTCCAAGCAGCAGGGCAATATTCACTGCCAGAGCCCATTTCATTCTGGGAACATTCAGAAAGAACCTGATTCGCAGCGCAGTAACCAGGACGGTCAACACGATCAATCCCAGCAATCCGATCATCCTGTCTATAAAGACAGTAGTAACTGCCTCAGTTTTGCGCTCTGGGGATTCACGCGCCGCGTAGTACGCCTTGACCAGGTCGCCGCCTGTTGCTCCTGGGAGGAAAGTGTTAAAAAAGTGACCAACAAGATAAAGAGCTCCCAGCCTCGCCATTGGCACGGGAAAGCCCTGAGCCTTAATAAGCAGCGACCACCTGAGGGTGCAAAGAGCAATGCATATGCCAAAGGAAAGCATGCCAGCGGCTACCCATGGCCATCCTGATGCTGCAGCTTCAAGGGAGTCTGTGATTTTCGGCAGGGTTCCTGCTTTCCACATTCTTGTCGCAAGAAGTGCGAGAAGGCAGACCGCTATGATAATTTGGCAAATACCCATAAGCGCTTTTTTCAAGGGTCCTGGCCCTCCAGTACGTCGCGGAGAGTCTTCTCCAGGGGGATAGTTGGAGACCAGCCGGTGTCGCGCTTAAGTCGTTCGATGCTGAGAACGGGGGATGAGTCTGGCGGCCTGAAGAGGGACGGGTCGGTTTCAACTCTTGGATGTATGTCGGCCAGCCTGCAAAGTTCCATCAGGATATCGCCGATTCGGATATCTCTATTGGCTGCGATGTTATACGCAAGACCGGGGCGTCCTTTTTCAATCAACAGGCGGTAAGCCGTTACGACATCCCTGACATCGAGGATGTCTCTCCGGCTTTCAATATTGCCGACGCGCAAGACAGGAGGCGACGCGCCGCGTGCTATGGCGCGGACCTGACGAGCGAAACTCGGGACCGCAAAAGACGGCGACTGACCTGGGCCGGTGTGATTATTGGGCCTGGCGGTAATCGCCCACAGGCCGTAATGGCGTGCATAACCCAGAGTCGCGAGGTCGGCAGCCGCCTTGGATATGGCATAGAGTGAGACAGGACGAAGAGGCGAGTCCTCGTCGAGTGCCGGACCATAGGCTGATCCTGGGCCATAGACCTGTCCGGATGAAACAGTCAAGACGCGGCATTGGGGGACATTGCTTCGTGCAGCGTCGAGGACGTGTACGGTTCCTAACGTGTTGATGGCCAGAACGCGGAACGGGTCAATATCTGCCGCCGGCACAAAGGCGATGCCGCCGAGGTGAACGCATGCGTCGGGCCGGACACTTCTGAAAACATCATGAATGCGAGAGGCGTCAGCAAGATCGGCAACAATCGTCTCGCGGCAATAGGATGGAGGATCCGCGAAGGAGATGTCCAAGCCTATCACGATATGGCCATGTTCGGAGAGATCGCGAGCAAGATATCTGCCTACAAAACCCGACGCGCCAGTTACAAGGATCCGCATGTGATCTCCGAGCGTCTTGCTGGCTGTCCAGACGGAGCGCAGACGCGTTCTAAGAGTGTGTTTTCTCCTCTGGTTGTCTCTTCAATCTCTCGATGTCCGCGTTGACCATCATTTTTACCAGCGATTCGAAATCCACGGTAGGTTTCCAGCCGAGCTTTGCGCGGGCTTTCGAACTGTCACCCAGGAGATGTTCAACTTCGGCGGGACGGATGTAGCGGGGATCGGTTACCACATGCTTGCGCCAGTCAAGTCCGACATGTCTGAAAGCCGTTTCGCACAGTGTTCGAACTGAGTGGGCTATGCCTGTGGCCACTACGAAATCTTCTGGTTGATCCTGTTGGAGCATCATCCACATGGCTTTCACGTAATCTCCGGCAAATCCCCAGTCGCGTTCGGCATCGAGGTTGCCCATGCGCAGTTCCTTGTCCAGGCCGAGTGCGATGCGTGCCACGCCGTAACTTACCTTGCGGGTTACGAACTCCTTTCCGCGTCTGGGGCTTTCATGATTGAAGAGTATTCCGGAGACAGCGAAGAGTCCGTAACTTTCGCGATAATTGACGGTTATGTAGTGACCGTAGACCTTAGAAACCCCATAGGGGCTTCTGGGATAGAAAGGAGTATTTTCGTTTTGGGGAACTTCACGGACCTTGCCGAACATTTC
>CALETX010000024.1 GCA_937920455.1 uncultured bacterium | reverse complement strand
GTATGATGAGGCTGGGACGGTGTATTGTTATGACATGGTGAGCGATCCGCCGGTGCGTCATCAGATGGCGTATATTGGTTATGAACCTGGGCATGGGACACTGAAGTATCGTTGTCCGGCTGAGCATGAGAGTTGGCGGTGTGATTGTTCGAAGCGGGGCAACGCCGGCAAACGCTACGGCATGACGGTTCGTGTGAGGCGGGAGTTGGACTTGAGGCGGTTTCCACCGATACCAGGGGCGACCAGGCAGTTTGAGAGGTTGTATAGAGGTCGTACGGCTGTGGAACGAGTTCTGGCGCGTTTGAAAGTATTCTAGGGATAGATGATGGCAATGTTGGCGGTGGGGAGGCGCTTCACGCGCGGGTGGGTCTGGTGATGCTGGTGCATATTGGGCTGGCAGAACTACTGGCCAAGGCGCCGCGGCGCGATAGTGTTCAACGATTGGAGCAGACGCGACTCTCGCCGATTGCCAGAGCGCTCATGAATCAGTCAATAGACATAGTGAAATATGACCGACCCACAGCAGATGTGTGCACAAAGTCGGCCTTCAAGGAGCGAAAGAGGCGTGTGGCCATGCCAATACGGCCAAAAAAGCCCTCCATCGCTACGCAACCCTGCGTTCTTCCCCTCTAAAACCATCTACAGCGCAGTCGGCTCGCGACCAGGTGGAACCGCGCCCTCCATTTCCACATCTGGAGGGACGGCTTCCATGCCGTCCGTAAATTTTGGAGGGATGCTGTGTAGCTCCGGCCTTCCCCTGTAGCTCCGGCGCTCTGCTGTAGCTCCGGCGCTCCGTCGCCGGAGATTTCTCCCCCATTCCTTCCCCTGTACCTCCGGCGCTCCCCTGTAGCTCCGGCGCTCCGTCGCCGGAGATTTCCCACCGAATTCCTTCCGCCGGGGGACCGGCGGAACTACAGCATTCTGCAGGCAGAGCCGCCAAGGCTTCGTCGAGCCAGGCCGCCGGAACTACAGCAAAACGCGGAACGATCCTCCATCTGACCCGTCCCGCCCAAATCTTCCACTGTAGCTCCGGCGCTCTGTAGCTCCGGCGCTCTGCCGCCGGAGCTTTCCCGCCCATTCCTTCCGCCGGAGGACCGGCGGAACTACAGCACTTCCGCCGGAGGAGCCGCCTCCGCCAAGGCTCCGGCGAGCCAAGCCGGCGGAACTACAGAGATCCTCCAGACTCTCCGGCTCGCCGCCGCGACCCGTCACCAGGTCCATCGTCAGGTAATACAGCCCGCCTTCCTCCCCAGCATGATGCACCTGCACTATGTGCGCATGACGCAGGTCCTGCATCACGCGCGCTTCTACTCGGAACCGATCCACAAACGTCCCGCCGGTCGCCTCACGCGGCAGGACTTTCAGCGCGTATTTCTTGCGCGTGATCGTATTCTCCGCCTCATACACCTCTCCCATCCCGCCGCGACCAAGCACACGAATAATCCGGTACTGCCCCAGCGTATCCCCCGCAGAAAGCGTGTAGCCACCGGCATTCTTGGAATCTCGCCCAATCGTCCTCGCGATGTCCAACGGATCCTCGTTCATGTTCGTTCACGTTCAAACAGTACTATAGCTGATGCGTCAAGATAGCGGCAAGAACATGCAGCGGCGCAGTCACCTCTTACGTCTCCTTGAGTAAAGCCGCGTTCCAGGCATGAAGAGGGCAAACTTCTATTCCGGGAACCGGCTCGTAGCGAGCCTTGACCGGCGCGATCACCCATAGGCGGTGAAGATGCAGGTCCTCCATGGCCGTCCGCATGGAGCGCGTGATCGCGGGCGCATCGCTGAATTTGCATTCGATGCCATACCATCGTCCTTCGAACAGCAACACAAGATCCAGTTCCGCTCCGCCATGGGTTGCCCAAAAATAGGCGTCGGATATGTCCGCCAACCGCAACACTTGCTCCACGGCGAAACCCTCCCACGACGACCCAACGGCCGGATGACCCAGGACCGCCTCGTGGTCGGGCAACTGCAACAAAGCATGAAGCAGTCCCGTATCGCGGATAAAGACTTTCGGCGATTTCACCTGCCGCTTTGCAATGTTGGCATGCCAAGGTTGCAGTTGCCGGACCATGAACGTGTCGGTCAAGATATCCAGGTATCCGCGCACGGTCTTGTCGCTGACGCCAAACGCACGAGCCAACTCCGAGGCGTTCCAAATGCGCCCGTGATAATGCGCCAGCATCGTCCAGAAACGCCTCATCGCCGCCGGGGAAATACGAAGACCGATCTCGGGCAGGTCCCGTTGCAGGTAGGTCCGGATCAGATTCTCCCGCCAGGCCAGACTATCTTGCTCACTACCGGCCAGAAAGGAAGGAGGAAATCCGCCTCGAATCCACAACCGCTCCCACGATGAAGATCCGGTTTCGGACAGATCGAAACCATGCAGGTCCACGAACTCCACACGGCCGGCCAGCGATTCCGAAGCCCCTTTGATCAGGTAAGGCGAGGCGCTGCCCAGCACTAAAAAACGGGCCGGCGTCTCGGGACGATCGGCCAGGACACGCAGGACCGAAAACAGTTCCGGCCGTACCTGAATCTCGTCAATTACGACGAGACCGTTGAGGCGCCCCAGCACATACTCCGGGTTTTCTAGTTGTTGCAGGTCCGAGGGGGATTCCAAGTCGAAATAGCTGGAGGTCCTTTGGGACGCAATGAGTCGAGCCAAGGTTGTCTTACCGCATTGTCGTGGTCCTAAAAGCGCCACAACCGGCGCACGACGCAAGGCGGCGTCAATCCGCGCCATATAACGAGGACGCGGCAGGATTGAGCTATTCATGCTTGAATACTCGGACAACACCTCCGAATTGTCAAACTTCAATGATATCGCGCCCTTTGCGGCGTCAACTCAATACCCCGGAGCAAGGCCCCGTTCCCTCACCAATCAGAACCCTCTGGAGGGACGGCTTCCACGCCGTCCCTTTTTTCGGCCAACCGCCTTCGCATGACGAACGTGCCACACGATCCGGCTCACGGCGTTATAAGGCATGTTTGATCAGGCGATATCGCACTCCCCGCAATCACTTCCTGCACTCTCTACAGGTCGGCAACGCCGGCCGGCACTTTATCTGAACGCCGATACAATCAAATAGAGCGCCGCAGCGCCAGCCAAAGCATTTGCTGTTGAAGCGAAGACTCGCTCGGACATTCGCTTTGCCGCTATCACTCCGCATATCGCCCCGACCGCCACAGCCGGCGCGCATACAAGAGCCGCCAATACTGCCGGCCCGTCAAGGATTCCAAGCCTAACGCTGAACGGAACCTTGAAACAGTTCATCAACAGAAAATACCATGCCGCAGTGCCGAGAAAACCATCCTTAGGCAACCGCATGGCTAAAAGATACAGAATCATTATTGGACCGGCCGCATTGGCAAGCATCGTTGTGAAACCGGCCAGGATTCCCATGAATGCGGCAAACAACATCGAGGAAGGCAGGCGGTCCGATTTGTCGGCGTTGATCGCGCGCAACAGACTCAGCGCCAAAACGATCAGGCCGATGCTGAACTTCAAATTCCTGTCGCTGATATGCCCCATGACTGAAAAACCGGCGATGATCCCCACGGCAGCCCACGGGATCAGCCTGATCAGATAACGCCAGACGGCATGACGCCTGTACCACCCTACTGCGAAAACATCTCCGATGATGAGAATCGGAAGCAGTGCGCCCACTGAGGCGCGTGCAGGCATTGCCATGGCCATGAGCGGCACCGCAACACTGCCAAGCCCCGGCACCCCAGTTTTGGAAATTCCCACGCAGAAACCCGATACCGCCACGGCAATCCATGTTACAGCCGACCATTCCGGCAGCGTCATCATTCCCTCCCACAAATCAATCCTCTGTAAGGCAACAGTCGGACGGTGTATCTGCTTCTTGAAAAAATCAACTTGTTTCAGCATTCCAGGTTTCTGAACAAAAAGCCGGTAATGTGATGTGCCTGTCAGAGAATGCGGCCATTTCTTCCACCTGCGTACAAAAATGCGCATCAGAAGGCGAAATCGCTTGTCATGGCC
>CALETX010000023.1 GCA_937920455.1 uncultured bacterium | reverse complement strand
CGCTTGCAACAACCTTTACCGCTTCGCAGGGGCTGCTTCTCATGATTCCAAACATGTACAAGATTGCAGGCGAACTGACCCCCACGGTGTTTCATGTGAGCGCCAGATCGCTTGCGTGCCAGGCTCTTTCCATATTTGGCGACCATTCTGACGTGATGGCGGTTCGTCAGACGGGCTTTGCCATGCTGGCATCGGCAAGCGTCCAGGAGGCGGCGGACATGGCGTTGATAGCACATGCTTCGACGCTGGAGTCGCGCGTACCTTTTGTTCATTTTTTTGATGGATTCCGTACATCTCACGAAGTCCAGAAGATTGAGCAGGTAACTCGCGAGATAATTCGGGCGATGATAGACGACAGGCTGGTTGAGGCTCATCGTCGGAGGGGAATGACGCCGGACAATCCTGTCATACGTGGAACGGCGCAGAATCCGGATGTGTATTTTCAAGGAAGGGAGAGCGTCAACCGTTATTATCTTGCGGTTCCGGGCATTGTTCAGAAGCAGATGGACAAGTTCGCTGCCTTGACCGGCAGGAGATATCATCTGTTTGATTATGTGGGCGCTCCGGATGCGGAACGTGTGATAGTAATAATGTGTTCTGCGGCGGAGACGGCGCACGAAACTGTGGAGTATATGGCGCGCAGAGGTGAGAAAGTCGGCGTGCTGAAGGTCCGGCTCTACAGGCCTTTTGATGGATCTGCATTCGTTGCGGCTTTGCCACGCACCGTCAAAGCCATAGCCGTAATGGATCGGACCAAGGAGCCTGGAGCAGTTGGCGAGCCGTTGTACGAAGACGTTTGCTCGGCTGTCGCCGAGGCGATCAAGGAAAAGAACTCGCCTTTCAATTCTTATCCCCTAATAGTTGGAGGCCGGTACGGACTGGGGTCTAAAGACTTTACGCCGGCCATGATAAAAGCCGTATTAGACAATCTTGCCGCGCCGGCGCCGAAGAACCATTTTACGGTCGGCATTGATGATGATGTGACGCACACAAGCCTTGAGGTTGACGCATCATGGCAGATTGAGCACAAGGGGCGTATTGAATGCATGTTTTACGGGCTTGGCTCTGATGGAACTGTCGGCGCGAACAAGAATTCCATTAAAATCATCGGAACCGACACGGAAAATTATGCGCAGGGGTATTTTGTTTATGATTCCAAGAAGGCTGGCACCATAACAATTTCGCATCTACGGTTTGGGCCGGAGCTTGTACGAAGTCCCTATCTGTGCACCAAGGCGGATTTTGTTGCCTGTCACAATTTTTCTTTCATCGAGAAATATGACGTGCTTGCGGCAGCGAAGTCCGGCGCGGTATTTCTGTTGGAGAGTCCGTTTGGGCCGGACGAGGTGTGGGAACATCTTCCCGATGAGATTGCGCAGCAGATTATAGACAAGAATATCAAATTTTTTGTCATAGACGCGATCAAACTTGCCAAGGAACTCGGGCTGGGGACGCGAATAAACACGATAATGCAGACGTGCTTCTTCGCCATTTCAGGGATTCTGCCCACTGACAAGGCCATAGAGTCCTTGAAGAAGGCGATCCGCAAGACATATGGGCGCAAAGGAGAGGAAGTGGTGCAGGCGAACTTCAAGGCGGTTGACAGCGCCCTTGCCGCGCTTCAGCAGGTAAAGGTTCCAGACAAACCTGCCGGGAAAAAGAGGATGGCTGAGGCAGTGCCGGCTGATGCGCCGGAGTTTGTGAAGAACGTAACCGCAAAGATAATGAGACTTCAAGGCGACAAACTGCCGGTCAGCGCGATACCTGACGATGGCACATGGCCGACTGGCACCACGTGCTATGAAAAGCGCAACATTGCAGTTGAGATTCCGGTGTGGAATCCTTCCTTATGCATACAGTGTGCGCAATGTTCTCTGGTGTGTCCGCACGCAGCGATTCGAACAAAAGTTTACGACGCTTCAGCTTTGTCGGGAGCCCCTTCCACGTTCAAGTCAACGGACGCGAAGGGTCGCGAGTTTGCCGGCATGAAATTCACGGTTCAGGTTGCTCCTGAGGACTGCACGGGGTGCGGAGCGTGTGTTCACACTTGTCCCGGCCGCGAGAAGGATCCGGCCACGAAGCAGGAAACCGGAAAACGAGCAATCATGATGGCTCCCCAGATTCCGCTCAGGGATCAGGAGAGACGGAACTTTGATTTCTTCCTGAAGATTCCCGATGTTGACCTGAGCAAGATTAACAAGGCGACGATCAAGGGCAGCCAGCTTTGTACTCCACTGTTCGAGTTCTCGGGAGCGTGCGCCGGTTGTGGGGAAACTCCGTACGTGAAGCTTCTCACGCAGTTGTTTGGCGATCGTCTAATGATCGCTAATGCAACTGGATGTTCCTCGATATATGGCGGCAATCTGCCGACAACTCCCTATTGCAAGAGAAGTGATGGAAGAGGCCCCACGTGGTCCAACTCGCTTTTCGAGGACAATGCGGAGTTCGGATTGGGCATGCGACTTGCGGTTGACAAATTCACCGCCTACGCCCTGGAGTTGGCGGACAAGATTTTGAACGGAGCTTGCGATCTGGGCGGCCGAAAGGAACTTCTTGAAGCTGTCAAGACGGCGGATCAGTCCTCCGACGCGGCGATCGAGGCCCAGCGAGCGAGAGTGGCCGACCTGAAAAAGCATCTGGCTGCATGCGACAAAGATGAATGTCGGAGGCTTCTGTCGGTGGCGGACTATCTGGTAAAGAAATCCGTGTGGATTCTCGGCGGCGATGGCTGGGCGTATGATATCGGATATGGAGGTCTTGACCATGTGTTGGCCCTGGGGCGCGACGTAAATGTGCTGGTGCTCGACACAGAGGTTTATTCCAACACAGGCGGCCAGGCTTCCAAGTCCACTCCGATGGGTGCTGTGGCTCAGTTTGCGGCTGGGGGCAGATCTTCGATGAAGAAGGACCTGGCAATGATGGCCATGACATACGGCACGATTTATGTTGCGACTATTTCCCTCGGCGCGAACCCGGCACAGGCAGTAAAAGCGTTTGTAGAGGCGGAAGCTTATAATGGCCCCTCATTGATCATAGCATACAGCCACTGTATAGCGCATGGTATAGACATGGCCAAAGGGATGCAGGAGCAGAAAGATGCTGTTGCATCCGGACACTTTCCACTCTTGAGGTACAATCCAGAACTTGCGAAGCAGGGGAAGAACCCTCTTGTTCTCGACAGCAAGCCTCCGGTTATTAAGTTCAGCGAGCATGCGGCAAAAGAGAATCGTTTCAGGCAGCTCATGACATCGCAGCCTGAAAGGGCTAAGCAGCTCATGGAAGCGGCTGACAAGCTGACAGTGGCCAAGTACGATTTGCTTCAGAAGCTGGCGTCTCTCCCGCCGTGTCAAGGTTGAGGGAAAGCGGCGGAGACATGGCCGACAGTTGGAGGGCTCAGAAAAATGGCAGATGAACTTCAGAGCCTTCTGGCAAAAATCCAGAAGGAGGGAGTGGAAAAGGCTCGGGCCGAGGCTGAAAAGATCGTGGCTGAAGCGCGCGCAAAGGCCGAGTCAATATTAAAAGAGGCTGAGGAACGCGCTGAGGCAACTGTTAGAAAGGCGGAAGCCGACAGCGCGGCTCTTGTTGAAAGAGGCCGTCGGAGTCTCGAGCAAGCAGCGCGCGACGTTATTCTGTCGGTTGGCGAGGCAGTTCAGAGCGTATTTCAGGCCCTTGCGCGTCGGGAGGTCGAAAAAGCGTTTGGCGACGAGGGGTTGCGCCAGA
>CALETX010000022.1 GCA_937920455.1 uncultured bacterium | reverse complement strand
GGCTCGCCGCTGAAGGCCGATGGACAGAGCTGCATTCATTGAGCGATATGCACGAATACTTTTCCTATCGAAAAAAACAAGATGATCTGCTCTTCGAACTGGGCAATTTCCTGTATCCGTGCGTCGTTGACGGAACCATTGCCACAATCTACTGGGTGATCCCCAGCAAGACGCTCAATCAGGCCGAACGAGCAAGACTCAAGGAGCACATGCGTGGCGCCCTGCGGCTCCAGACCCTTCCAGATCTTGTTGACGAAGGCTCAGACGGATTTCGCTTCGCGATCTCAAACGCCACTTTCGTGGTCACCACCCTGCCAGCGCTTCCCACTCTGCCGCCCGGCTGTCTGCTCGATATTGACACCGACTTTTTCGCGTTTCCGTCCGTTCTAACAGACGACCATCTCGTCGGCTCTCTTCAGTGGATCCCTGAAGATGTGATGAAAACTCTCGCCGAAAGGGTCCCGACTCCCGCGGTCGTGACGATCTCGTCCTCCGTCTGGGGCGGCTATCTTCCTCTTTATCTTCGCTTTCTCTCGGATGCCATCTTTGAACGTATCGCAACCGGCTCTTGGCCAGAGGAGGCACGTCTGTTTGAAAAAACGGTTGTCGCTCTTCCTTCAGGACTCATTGGCGATATCGAAGCCCCACAGCCCGAAGAAAGCCGCAAATGGCAGGCTGCCAGAAACCATCTCGACGGTCTTGCACGTCTCATCCGCGGCCGCGCGGAGGAGGCCGCCGCATGTTTTGCCAAAGCCGCCCGACATGAGCCGGTGTACGGAAAGGCTTTCCTCGATGCTGCCGAAACGCTCCTCGCAATGGAAAGGATCGAGGACGCAGACCGTATGGTGGAGAAATTCGACGCCTTTTACGGATGCCGAACCACAATGGCTGACGCCACCCGCGCCAGAATAGCCATTCACAAACGCGACTTCTCAACTGCTGACGGTCTTACTTCCCGCCTTCTCGCTTGGGAACGCACTTCCCATGCCCTGATGCTCAGAGGCGGCCTGCTGACCGAGATCGGTATGCTTGACGAAGCCGAAACGATTTACAAGGAGGCATTGGCGAAGGATCCCAATAAGATGATAGTATTCTACAATCTTGGCGTCCTCGCGGAAAAGCGCGGAAAACCCGACGACGCCTTAGCTTTTTTCGAAACTGCCACGCAAGCCCTCCCATCCTTTGCTGACGCACATGAACACATGGGGCACATCCTGCTGCTCCGAGGCGAGCTTCAGAAGGCTCAGGGATGCTTCGAACAGACACTCAGATTGAGCCCCGGACGAGTGACCGCGTTGAACAATCTGGGACTTGCCCTGCTGCGGCAGAAGAAATTTCGGGAGGCGATCGTTCAGTTCGAAAAAGCGCTTGAGATCAATCCATCCGTCGCGGAAACCCATTACAATATTGGAATAGCATGGGCGGGGATGGGATCCAACCAGAAGGCCATGGAACACTACAAGGCGGCCCTGAAGATCAGACCGGATTTCGAGCAGGCAAAGAAAGCGCTTCAACACGCGCAACGCAAAAGCAATTGATTCCTTACATTCAACGGCCTCTGGACAAATGTGTGGGTGCAACCATGCCCAGATTTGTCAGTGGAATCAGATTTCCAAAATCCTGTTTTCCGGCCCATCCGCGCCGTCGGGGCGGTCCAGATACTTCGTTGTCCTGTATTCGTTGACCGTGTTGAGCTTGTGAAGAATCTGCCCAAGAGTTTCGGCCGCCTCTATGGTGTTTTGAATCAGTTCCTTGATCTTCTCATCGTCAATATTCCATTTCTTCTGGATTATCCCGAGATTTGCCAGAAGCACCGTGGCAGGCTGGCCCAGGTGATGGCACGCCGCGCCCAGGCTCTCCAGCATTACCCTGTGCCGCTCGGCCTCTCTTTCGGCCATCTCGGCCCTCTTGCGGTCGCTGATATCAACAAATGAAAATACCAAACCCACCGGCTCTCCGTCTGAATTTCTGTTGCACACAGCCGAAGCCTGAACATCGAATTCGGTCCCGTCCCGGCGGCGCGCCTTGAGCTCGCCAGTCCACGATGAATGGTCCTGAATCACGCCGGAGATCACCGATCCAAACTCGTCCGAAGCACTGAATAGGTTGCGCACATCCACAGATGTCAGCTCCTCGGGTTTTGCAAATCCCCACATCGCCGCAGCCGCTGGATTTACATACTCGAGAATTCCCTCCAGATCTGCCACCGCAATGCCATTGCCGGCGTTCTGGATGGCATTGTGCTCGGTCCGCAACATCTCTTGCTCCTGCCGTCGCACGGTGATGTCACGCACAAAGAAACACAACCTCAATCCCCCAAGATTCAGCTTGTTTACAGCTATTTCCGCAGGGAAAAAGCTTCCGTCGCGCCGGACACAGTAGGCCTGGATAAGAGTGAATCTCTCATTCTCCAGATTCTCCATCAGCATCTTGAGCAGCGATTCGTCCGCGCCGGATATAATGTCGAATATCGTCATGCTTCCCAATTCTTCGCGGGTGTAAAGGAGAAACTCAAGAGCCCTGACATTCACGTCAAGTATTCTTCCCGACATGTCACATATCAGCGCTGCATCGTAGAGGCTCTGCAGCAGTTCCTTGTATTTTGCATCTGAGGAGTCGACGACAGCCATTCCTTCGGCGGGACGGCCAACGACCTTCTTATGGCGCTGCGTCGGAGTTGCGACAACGACTCTCTTTTTCCCGGCCTGGCTCTCCGCTGGAACGTCGGGTATAAGGTCAATCCGCATTGTCTGCGACAATCTGTCGCCCTGAGCCATCTCACTTGCTCCATCGGTTACCTAAGCCAGCCGCTGATCCTGACCTCCTGCGGTATGGCCATATCGTTGGTCGGCATGTGGACAATTCCGCGGTTTTCTATCGTCACACTGTTCATCGCTATTATTTGACCGATCGTTGTCCGATTATTCAGGGAAATGTAGTTATTACCTGCGAATAGAACTCCTTGGTAGGTGTTACGGTTGTCCTCGCGGATGTCAATCCCGGCAATAAAACATGGCCAGCCTGGCGCAAAAGGTGTCTGATCGAAACGGTTGTTGATGTGAATGCTGCCTGACGCCACAAGCGTTCCAACAAGTGAACTCCGGTTGTTTATCGTCGCGTCACCGTTCACATAAACAACCCCATTGCTAGGCCGCAGATCAACCCCGCCCAGTTCGACGCTGTTAGGATAGTAGATTCCACCATTCGTGGCCAGATTCAGCCAGCCGGAAAGCGGAAGCATTGGAATCGGATTGGTATATGCTCCAAGCGCGTCAGCAACTGAAACCGGCGGAGCACCCTCCGTTGTTGTGTATGGCATACCGGTTTCGGGATCTATCCCAGAGGGACTGATTTGGCTGGTTCCGCAAGTGCTTATGTCTCCTTCAACCTTGACATTATGATGTCCGTAAATGTTCCCGTTTGCATGTATGTCGCCATAAACTTCGGGTGCAGCCGTGTTCAGGGTGATATCGCCGCCCGCAAGAATGGCCCCCTCAAAGTAGAACACCATCGGCAGCTCCACGACGGTAGTCCGTTTTTCACCCTGAACAACGCCAGTACTCTCAACCAGCAGAGTACTGGAATGAGACGGTCTATGTGTTTTAACGGTATAGTAGCCTTCCTCGAAATTCTCTGTCAACGTGCGCTCATTCGACCAATATACATAGTTCGTTTCAAGCCGACTCAGCATGGCTGTAATGCCAGCCTCGGCCACTGCAAGCGCGCGGGCGCCCGCGTTGATCTTGCGCGAAGTGAAGCCGGCATTGCTGGTGAGATATGTGAGGGAAACGCCGGCTATCATCAGTATGCCGGTCAGCATCATCACAACTATGAACGCCGTGCCGGAACGACTGCCGCTTCTGATTCCATACAATACCAGCGTTTTCACGGCGCACCTCCTTGTTTACAAGCCCGTATTCAAGCACCGCACCTCAAGAATGCCGGTTGCGTAGTTGGTGCCAGTCCGCCCAGCCTTGTAAATCGTCATCTCCACCTCAACTGCCTTGACAAATGACCGGCCGTCAACCGTAGCGGTCACAATCCCGCAATCCGGAGCGCGTGTGAAATCCGTCGTAAGGTCAACCAGCCCCTCCGCCGCTGGCCAGTCAATCGTCAGGTCCCGCAGCACCGCCGACCATTCGTTGGTATGCGCAGATGTCACCCCACCCGCCCCGCATTCGAACCGCGCTTCGTACTGCACATACCGCTTGTGAGGAAGGCCCGCCAGGCTGACATTCTCATTGCCGACCGACCACGATGTCCAGTCCGACTCGCCCACATCGCTCATGTCCGGAAAAGCGCTGGACCTGACCCTCACATCAAGGTCTCCGCCGGCCGCCAGATACCGTGTAAAATTCAGCTCGTTGTATTCAGGATCCTCCTTCATCGTGTCGTATGGCTGGGACCTGTAAAGAGCAAACCTGGGGTACCCGACTTCCATGCTTAACAGCCCCTGCACAAAACCGTTTGTCGCGCCATTCACAGATGACCACGGCAAAGACCCTACTCCTGCCCATCTGGTCACGCCGTTGAACTCTCCGTCGAGATTAGGAAACCCATAGACCCAACTGTTGTTTAACTTATACTTGGGTCCGGAAGCAGGAGCGGCCCGGCCAATTACGCTCAGGTAATTCTTGATCGGATCAGCCCAGAGCGGATTGCTTACCGTGCCGGTATTTTCGTAAAACCATACCTTGCCCCCCACAGCGCCCACAAAAAGCTCCGGCAGTCCATCGGCGTCAATATCAGCAAAACGCGCCATGCATCGGGTAGAATCGTTGACCAGATCGCACCACGCGTTCGTGATGTAAGTCCATACCGGCGATGAGGCGTTTCCGTC
>CALETX010000021.1 GCA_937920455.1 uncultured bacterium | reverse complement strand
CCGACGGCTTGGAAATGTAGTACACTCCCGGCGTGAGCAAGTCATCCGCTCGGAGTACTGTTTTTCCTTCCACAATCGAACTGCGGATAGGCACGTTTTTCTTTTCCGGATCCTGAAGCACGGAGGATGGCTGCGCCGTGGGCACGCACTCTGAGAGTGGCAGGCTTCGCGTGGTTTGCATGTATATCTGAGCACCCATAATTCCCGCGCCGAACTGCACAATTTGATGGAGCAGCGGAAGGAAAAATGGCGAGAGGGGGAAAGAGCTCCACGAGCGGTCGCCGGGAACTGCCAGCATAATCACCCGGCCCCGTCCGAAGTCCCTGCTCACCATGAACGGCTCGCTTTCGCCCATCATTATCAGAACCTGAGCGCCGGCTTGAAAAGAGTCCCAGTCCAAGCGCCTGCTGACCGTAATCACCGGCGCGCCGCCCGGCCCGAGTTTCAGGGTTCTGAGAATCGGATGCTGGGGTTTTTCCCATCGCAACATTCTTCTTCTGAGGCTTGGCGGTATTTCGACCACCGAGGACGGATAGCCCGGCAGACTCGTCATGATCTGGTAGTCACCAATGCCCGCCCGGTCACCTGGGAAAATTACCAGGAGGCCGCCGTTCTTCACGTATTGCTCGAGCTGGAGAGACTCGGCCTGTGTCGGGAGCGGAAAGACGTTGCAGAGGAAAACACAGGCATATGACAGCAAATCCTCACGCCCGAGGTCCGTGATGCTTGTCAGTTTGACGCGCATTGTGGAATCGTCCGACAGGCCTGCGTTCAGGGCCTTCAGGACATAGAAGGCGTCATCAGGTTCTCCAACGCAGAGAGTCGGCAGCGCTTCCCGGACTCTGAGCAGGAAGTGGAAGTCGTTATCGAAGAGGAGATTGTCGGGCAGCGTCTGAACTTTGCCTGCATGCACGCCTGGCGGGAATGGCGGAAGCCCAAATGTCAGGTCCTCTCCTGTCTCGCCAAGCACGGCGGCCCTGCTTCCGACCTCCTTGTCGTCAACAAACACCTTGACGGTTGTGTTCAGATTCGGCCCTGTGTGGGAGAGTTTGACTTTGAGTTGGGGAGATGTGTCGGCAAGCAGGAGCGGGGGCTGTATTTCGGCGTCAACGGGTGTCACATTTTCCGGGGCTGCGGCGCCGAGGGTGGTCACAAAGAAAACGGTGCGTTTGTCTATTTTTTGCGGCTGCCACATTTCGATGTTGTCGGCGATATTGCTTGCAGTTGCCGAGGCGGCGGTGTTTGTGTCGGTTGAGACGCTTGGCCTGTTTGTGTCGGCTGTGCCGAATCCTTCCCAGGCAAGACTCTGGCCGTCGGTGATGATGTGTATTTCGCGCTCGCGCCGCCGCGGTTCCTGGGTGAGTGAAGAGTAAGCCGCCAGCACTGCAGGGCAGAGACGGGAGCCGGTCTTGCCGAGAGAGAGGGTCCTTACCTGCGACGAGACGAAAAACCGGTCGCCATTGAGCTGTTCGACGACGGGTTTGACATTATCGTAGGCGGCGAACAGGCAGACCTGATCACCGTCATCCAGGCTTTCGATGATCGCGGCGGCGCAATCGAGGGCTCTGTCCCAGACAGTGTCTTTGCCAAGCGAGTAGCCCATGCTGTAAGAGCCGTCAATGATGATCGCCACGTCGCGTTGGGCTCTTCGGAGGAATCCGCCGAAGGCGGATGTTCTCAACATAGGCATTGCAAAAGCGGTGGCCAGAACAAGCATCAGAACGGTGCGAATGAGCCAGAGTATGAAATTCTCCATCCGGATTCTGTTCGACGATCTTTTTTGCGCCATCTTCAGGAAGCGCACTGTGCTGAAGTACAACCGAACGGTGCGGCGGCGCTGCATCAGGTGCAGCACAAGCGGCACGAGCGCCGCGGCCGCCGCCCAGAGGAACATAGGATTCAGGAACGAAAACACCGTCTATCCTTTCCCTAACCGGAGCACCTGCGCCTCTCTTCCAGATAGGCTCGGACAAAGGTCTCCATGTTCTGATCGGTTCTGCAGAGTCTGTAGTCAATGTTCATGGTGGAGCAACTCTTTCGTATTGCGTCGAGGAACTGGCCGAAGACCGCCTGGTAATCCTTCGCCAGCGCGCGAGGATCCACCGTTACCACTTCATGTGTTTCCATGTCTTCGAACTGAGCGCCCTTCTTGAACGAAAGATCCACCTCTGTCGGGTCAAGGACATGGAACACTATGACATCATGATGCTGTTTCCGGAAGTGTGCAAATGCCAGCGCAAGGGCCTCGGGGTCGTCATACAGATCGGAAACAATCACCACAAGGGCTCGTCTGCTGATTGATTCGGCGATCTCGTGCAGGCTCCTGGCCACCTCGGTTCTGGCGCCCGGGCGTATGGATTGCATGTGCTTGAGCATGTTGTTCAGATGCAGGAAGGAGTTGGCGGCCTCCATCCGGAAGTCAATTGTCTCTGAATGCATAAAGAGGCCGACCGAATCGCGCGCCTTCACAACAACGTATCCGATAGCCGCCGCGAGTTGGCAGGCATATTGGTATTTGGTAATCTTGTCGGCGCCATAGGCCATTGACGCGCTGCGGTCCACTGCCAGGTACACTCTCAGATTGGTTTCGTCTTGGTAGCGTTTGACGAAATATCTGTCTGTCCTGCCGAACACTTTCCAATCTATGTGTTTGGGGTCATCGCCGGGGATGTATGCTTTGTGATCCGCGAATTCGGAGCTTGAGCCCTTGCGCGGGCTTCGGTGCGCTCCGGCAAGATTGCCTTCGACAACATAGCGGGAAAGCAGGAGCAATCTTCCCAGTTTGGCAAGCTGCTCAGGCGTCAGGAAGCTGGCAATGCCTTCAGCCATCAGTTTCCTCCAACCTGTGGAAAGCCCGGGCAGCAGCCGCAATGTCTGCATATCTCGGGATTCCTTGTCTGAAAAATAATGATTTGCGAAAGGCGGACAAGAAATATGTGGGCCAGGAAATGCGCAGCTATCATTTGCCGCTCAGGATAACAAGCCAATGATCGCCGTCACTGAGGATAAGGAGACTGGATCCGCGGTACGGGAAACGGATGCCGTCGGCTTCGCTTCCAACGCGCAGCACCCGCTTTTCGTTTGTGCCATCAGTGGTTGCAAACTCGATTGATTCGCTTCCTGGCGCTCCTCCGATGACGCGGACAGGCTTTAGAGGAATTCTTGAGGCGTAGGGAACGGCGAGCGCGGTTTCAAGATCCGATGATGCCGCTCCAAG
>CALETX010000020.1 GCA_937920455.1 uncultured bacterium | reverse complement strand
CCGCGATGATGCAGGGCCGCGATCTCTGGTTGCCGAGAGTCGAGCGCGAGATCGAACGGTGTCGCGAGGAGCTGTTCGTCGCCAACGGCGACCGCTCCGACTTTGCGCCTCGCTTGCGCGCGCTGACGTGGGCGGAGCAGCCGAATTATGGCCTATCCCTTATGGTCCACTTCTGGCCCCTGACCCTTATGGCCCCGAGCAGAATCCTTGGAGGGACAACGTCCACGCTGTCTTTGTCTCGACAGCGCAGGTAGAACCGCGTTCCGCAATTGCCGTCATTGAACCAAGGGCGTTGCTGGAGAGACGCCCCCCATGGCGTCCAATCCGGTCCGGGGGGAAGCGGCTTCTCCAATCCGCTCGGTCCGACCGGATACGAACAACCGCACGTCCGGTGTGGTGTGGAAGGGACGCGGGGGCAAATCCTCGCGTCCCCAGCTCTAATCGTGCCGCCTCAGCACCTATTGCCGAAACCCAATCCACTCCAGAAACCTGGCCGCCACCACACACGCCCCGCTCCACGTCGTGAGCTGCTCAACGTGATTTGAACTTGTCCAACCCGATCCGCCTGTGCACCCTCTCGCTCGCGCCTCACGTTTTGTGCTCCTTTCTCAATTTAGAAAAACATCACAGTGAAGCGCTTACCGTTTCAATGGCAAGTCACCTGCAACGTCTAGGCTCAGATGCGGAGTCCGCCGCTCACTGCCATAACATCCGATTCGCTCTCCACCCCCAATAGCATTCGAACAAAAGGCGGATCATTCGACATGAACCTATATTGCGAACCTTCCACCACCTCTTTGATCTGCCATGGCGCACCATCCATCCTCGCCATAGAAAAAAGAACAGGAACGTTCAGCCCGACTGCCTTGATTTCGGCCACCTGATCATCCGACATCCTGGCCCACGCTCGAAACACTACGCCGGCAATGCGACGCGCGCGTTCCGCATTCTCCTTGGACGACCGCAAAAAAAATGGGTCCCTATTTGGATCCCCACGAGTTGTGTCGTGTCGCACTCTCAACGACTCACTAAGGTGCAAAATACAGCTGTTCGCTCTCAAGAGGCAGATCATTGCGTCACTCGAAGACGGTTTGTATTCATTCTCCTTCAACAGCTCTTCCATGACTTCCATCGCCGTCCACATGTCTCCCGGCCGCCACGCGTCATGAAATTCTTTGCGCAATGCTTCGATCCGAACCTTCGGCCATGCATACAATTCTTTTGGTATCGGTTTGCCCATAAGCAAGGCGACATCCAACCGCCTCATCGGCTCATATTCTTTGTCGGTCATTCTCTCAAGGGAAATGCGAATGCTGTCTCGATCAGGCCAATTATCTGTCCATGCTTTTAGGTAGAGCAACCGTGCGTATCCCTCAGCATGCTCTTCCCAAATCTCATCTGGGACATCGATGAAGTCAAACCTCTTTGCTGATATTTCTATTCGTTGCCCATTCGGTCCACGTTCATAAAGGCTGCTGCGCAGCCGGTCTACGTGTGCGGACGCCTCTTCAAGCTGCTTACTGATTCTTTCCCACATACGAGCGAAATACTGCGCGCGGAGTTCCATATACAGCTCGCGGTTGGGGCCCCATTCAAAACTTTCCGCCGAGTATCTCTTGAAAAACTTTCCGCCTTCCTCTATGGACTCCTTGAGAGCTAATAACGAAGACAACGCATCCGTTGGAGTCCACTCCGATGGCATTTGATTCGTTTTGACAGTATCACCGAGACTAATGGAAACTCGATTTGTGATTGGCAAGAAATCTGGCCTCGTAAAAACAAGAATCGCGGAACCTTCGCTACCATCGGCGGGTGGGCGCACATGACACAAGCTCTCTTTTATTAGATAACCATTGCAGGTTATTGTTACCGGCGGATAGAACATTGTGTCGTTTGTTATAATGACTATAGTTATTTCCGATGGAATAAAATCGGTGTCACGAATTTCATATACGGCGCCATCGCCTTCACCCGCAAGCATGGCTTTAGTAATCGGGTCATGAAATTTTCTCTCAATGATGACCTCCGCGCGATCCATTTTTTTCATCACCAACTCAAAAGTGCCTCCTGGCTCAATGTTCTCACTGCGGCCGCTAGTCCCCCGAATTGTTATGGAACCCGCGGTTTTGTTTACCAATCGGTATACTGCTAGGTCCAGTTGAGACTGGAGGTGCGTCTCAAGGTGGATCCTAGACCGTTCTGGAAGTATTTTCTGTGTATCATGGATTAGGTGCCGAGCCTCGAGTAGTCGTTGTTTTCTGGTCTCAATAGGATCTTTTGACATTAAATTGGAAATCAAGCCCTCCAGACGACTTACTCGGCTTTGCCAAAGCTGACCTACGTTTTGATCATCAAGGCATTCATTGTAGGTGTCATGCCAAAGAATCATGTCTTTCATGCTGCTGCTTGAAATCGCGTTCAACTTGATCAGAGCAAGGCTATTCCTGAACCGACGTACAATTTGGCTCAGACGACTTTTTTGCGATTCAGTCATAAGATCTGGCCCGTGCATAAACTTTTGCAGGCTCTCCGCTCTTTCTAATTGCGATGTCAACCTTTCTTCATCAGTGTCCCCGTGTGGTTCTTCAATCAGGCTCAAAATCTGGTCTATTTTCCTCTGCCATGCTTTACGCAAGTCATCTCGATCAAGAAGCTTAACATGTTTCTCGTGCCAGGCGACCAAGTGGTTGACTAAGGACGAACCTGAGTCGCCGGGCGAAACAACATCGTGCACGGGAATACGATCAAGTTCATTCAATGCCTCCTCGACTTCCATGGAACGGATGACGCCCGTCAGCTCGTCGATGCTTGGTCTGCCCAAGATGCTAAGTAGCTCACGCGATTCGCTCAATCTTTCAATCATCCTGATTCTTTCTTGCCGCGCATCTTCGGCTTCGTTCGGAACCTTCTCGATGAGCTTTTGAATACCAGCCCGCACAGCGCCTATTTTTTGAGTCCAGGTCGAATCTATTCCAGAATGCCCGACGACGTCCCTGTACTGTTCTCGCCAGGCTGCGAGCTTGATCACCGCCGCAGTGATGTCGGCAACCTCAATACTCGTCAGCTCCTGATGCGCACGATTGATTCTAGCCATCTCGCTTCGATGCTGTGCCTTCGCTCGAGAAACATGCGACTGCAGCCGCGTTAATCTGAACACCTCTTTCAAAGACTCGTCTTGCCGAAAGTATTCCGGAAGGTCCTCTTCAAACTTATCGATGGCCTCCAGGTGCCGGTCGCCTTCCATGATCTTGTTTTCCTCATACATCTTTTCGGCCATGGCCGCGCGTTTGTATATCCAGGCTTTGATTTCATTCCTGAAATCCTCAAGTGCTTCCTTGACTTCATATCGCTCCATGTAGTCA
>CALETX010000019.1 GCA_937920455.1 uncultured bacterium | reverse complement strand
AATCTTGAGAGGGGGATTTGTCCCAAATATTCGAGGGGAAAGAAGGCAATCCGCCATCGTCATAAAAGCCGGCATTTCCCTCGTTGGTCTACGTCCTGCAAAGACACACGTCGCGCCGGCTCCCAACTCAAACGCCATTTTCTTTTTCTTTTCAATCTCCTGATCCGTTCCACCGGCAATGACGATTCTTATTTCAGGCATGCGGCGAGCAATCAAGACAGCAGATCGCATGAGCAGGTCTATTCCCTGATACACGTGGAAATTGCCCGTGTACAACGCCACAGGCAGATTGCCAATACCAAGCTGTGTCCTCAACCTCGCAGCGCCTTCCACGTCCTCCACGAACTGCTCGCTGTTTGGAGCGTCTTCAAGCTGCAGAACTTTGGTTTCCGGAGCGATGCTTCGCACAAAGTCTGACAGAAATGGCCCAACCGTGACGACGTAATCGGCCTTTTGCAGTGCATTAACCTCCAGTTTCCTCGCCAAAGTCAACAGCGGACCTCTTGTGATGAAACCTGTAAATACAAGCTGGTCGCTGAGGTGGGAATCCATGTTGTACACAAGTCTGAATTTATAAATCGGCTTCAAGAGCGCGCAGAAAAAAGCCGCCTCCTCCACGGCCTGGACAATGTCATACCTGATCCTTGTCAACAGCCGCAGCACCTTGAACCCAAGAAGCATATCCAGCGGAAACTTGGCAAGAGATGGGCCAATTTTGACGTCATGGATGAGAAAAGGTCTTCCTGATCTCCAAATACGCACATTAGGCAGCCCCACATTCTCTCCAAAGGGATAGCATGCCACATCCACCTGATGCCCCATTTCACTCAGTGTCTCCATTTGGTGAAAGGTTCGAATCGGTGTTCCCCTGTCTCGGAAAAAAGGCTGTGGAGCAACAAGCAGGATTTTCATCTTCCACCACTGTTGCCTTTTCGGGCAAGGGCTTCATACCTGAGAAGCCGCCACAGCACCTGATGAAGATGACACCGCATGCCTACAACTTCCGGCTTTCGCGCTGGGTCTGACAACACCTTCAACAACTCCCGAACAGGATCGTCGTCAGGCTGTGCATGAATGCCCTTCCATAAAGAAGCATACCGTCCGGCCCATTTTTCTTCTCCTCTAAGCGGAAGCGGATCTGAGCCGGCGGCTATCCTGAAGCCTTGAGCCATCCCATTCGCCATCTGTCGCGGCAGTGGCGCGAACCGCGGCCTGAGGGATGAATCGCACAACCACAGGGACGCTGCGCCAAAACGCATCATAATTCTCTCAACAATACGTCCGCGCATGCCGAGCCATTTGCCGGCGCCCCACGGAATAACAGGCGTTGCACCGGCGTCAACCACGCGCAATATTGTTTCTTCTGTAGGCGCCAAATGGGGAAACTCACAGCGCGCTCCAATCGCAAGGACTTCCAGCCTTTCCGCTGTAACGATCTGGCGACCTGCGATGAAATATAGCTTGGCTCCATCCTCCCGCGACAGTTCGACAGCCTTTCCGGCCGCGCGCGTTCTGGTTTTCCAGCCGCTCGGAAGCTCGACCCTTGCTCCTGTCAGGCTGTCGAAGAAGTTCGAGCGCGTGTTTTCGAGAAGTACAAGCATCGGCACGCATTCTTCTCCCCCTACCGCCACTCGCAGATTAGTCGTGGCCCAATCCACGAGCACATGGAAACAATGCAGGGGATAAAAGTGAACATGCATGTCAGCCACGATGTTCATCATGCACGATCCCTCGCTCAGCATCTCAGCCGCTTGCGCGTCCTCTGAGACAGCACTTCTTCATAACAAGCGCCAAGCCGCTCCCTGTAACGTTCAAAGCCGTATTCCTTCTGAATAAGATCATAACCCGCTCGCCCGAGACGGCGACGCAACTCCTCATCGCGCAGCGCCTTGAGCATCCCCTCTGCGAGTCCATCGGCTGTGGGGGGCACAAGAATTGCCACCGATTCATCGAGAATATAACGATTGGCAGGCACGTCAGTGGCAACTATAGCCCTTCCCGCCTTGAGGTAATCAAGCAGTTTGAGCGGAGTGTTAGCGCCTCCCAGGCGCGGCGAAACAAGAACGTCAGCGGCAGCCAGATAATCTGGTATCTCCTCCGGAGGCATCCGGCCCAGAAAGACAATTTTCCGCGCAGCATCTTCGCCAAGTCCCGCATCCCGCCGCAAGACCTCAATCTCCTGAAGGCTGCCTCCGATAATGGCGAACCTCGCCTGGGGCAATATCAAAAGAACGCGCTTTGCCGCCTCGAGGAGAAGCGGAACCCCTTGGTATCCGGCAAATGACCCGACAAACATGACCACCAGATCGTCTGGCGATTGGACCAATGATCCACGAGCTTTTGCCGTTCTTTCCGGCGTTGCCACAACATTTGAAGACGGGATGTCGAAAATATGATGAACGGAGCCAGCGCCTTCAACCAGGACAATTTGCTTCACAAGACCTGGCCCTGTGCCGATGACCACGTCTGCACGCCTAATTGTGAAACGTTCTATGCTCGAGTACAGTCCCAGCACCACGTTGCGAAAAAACCCGCCACGATACGAGGCGGGATCCGAGTGCCTCTCGAAAATCAGCGCGCCTCCAGCCACCCGTGCCATGAAGAAGCCGAGAAAACCACCGTCTTCGATCCCGTGAATCACGTCGTATTTATGGCGAATCGCCATGCAGATTCCCCATACGAGAAGGAGCAAATCAAAAAAAGCTTTTACCAGAGAAGGGCCGATGCGCATGTCGCGGATGCCAAGCATGTTTGGGACACGCACGATCCTCACACGAGGAATGCAGCGATCATCTCCGATGGGCAAAGTCAGGAGGTCAACTTCATATCCAAGGGAGGAGAGAACTTTTGCATTTGCCTCAACTCTAAGCGGCGATCCTCGCCATTGGAAGAAAGGTTGCGGCGCAATCAGCAGAACCTTCACCGGCCTGCTGCATTCTCTTGCCTCAGTATGCTCCGTTACGCCATCTCTCATCTTGCCTGACCCAGCACGCTTTCTGCGTAGCAAAATGACATTGCCGCGTCAAACTTACTCATTTACGATCCCCGCCATGAATGCGACTTCAGCACCTTTTTCCATACCGCCAGGAACACGCGTACTTGTGACTGGAGCAACCGGCTTCACCGGATCATTGCTTGTCAGAAAACTGGTCGGGGCCGGTTTGAAAGTGGCGGCTATCGCGAGGAGCACATCCCGCACGGACCATCTCGCAGACCTCGATATTTGCTGGCATCGCGGCGAAGTATTCGATCCTCAGACAATCAGCGAAGCCACGTGCGGTGCCGAGTACATCTTTCACGTGGCGGCGGCTTTTCGGGAGGCAAAGTATCCGGACGAATACTATCACCGGGTGCATGTCGAAAGCACAAGGCGGCTCGCTCAGGCAGCGTTGAAAAACCCCTCATTTCGCCGTTTCGTCCACGTCTCAACAATGGGCGTCCATGGGCATATAGAAAACCCGCCTGCGGATGAGGAATCGCCATTCAACCCAGGCGACATTTACCAGATCACTAAGGCGGAAGCCGACAAATGGCTTCGAGAGTTCGCCGTCTCAAGCCGGTTGCCGTTTACGATCATTCGCCCAGCGGCCATATTCGGACCGGGTGACAAGCGACTTCTCAAACTCTTCAAGATGGTGACATGGCCTGTTTTCCCCATCCTCGGGAAAGGCAAATGTCTCTATCATTTGATTCATGTGGAGGATCTCACCAACATCATTATCACCGCAGCAACACATCCTGCTGCTCAAGGCCAGGTCTTCATCGCAGGGAACAAAGAACCGATCCCCTTGGAAGACATTGTGCGGATCATAGGGCCGGTATTCGGCAGGATCCCAAAAATAGCGCGACTGCCGGCGGAACCTTTCTTTCTCATGGCGGACCTATGCGAGTCCATATGCAAGCCATTCGGACTAGAGCCCCCTCTCTACAGGCGGCGAGTCGCCTTTTATACGAAAGATCGCGCATTTAACACCACAAAACTGCAGCGGCTTCTTGACTATCACTACCTTTTCGACAATGAGGCCGGGCTAAAGAACACTGCGGAATGGTATCTGAATAAAGGATGGATACGCCGGATCGGTAGATAAGTCGGTTTGGGAGACGCGATATGAGCACCAGCCAGCGCTGGCCATGGATGAGCCTGGGAAATGATGACGCACCGGACAAAATCACTGCTGAGCGTCTCCGTCGCTCCTGTGCAAGGGCGGCACTGCTTGTCGCAATCGCCATCCTTATAGGATTGCTCGGTCATATCAAATCTGCTATCGTGCTGACAATACTTGCCATTTGCCTCACAGGTTCCGCAGTTTTTGCCCCTCATGTCTTTGACCGTCTGGACTCGTTCGTCGCTGTTGCGACTGGTTGTGTTGGGACTTTGCTGGCCTGGATTGTTCTGGTTCCATTCTTTTTTCTTGTAATAACCCCGGCCGGAATTGTGAGACGCGCCCTGCGCGGCGACATCCTCAACCTGACCTTTCCTGCTCGATCCCAATCTTTGTGGCGGCCGAAATCTGCACGGGGTGATGAACCAGAGTCTTATCGCAGACAGTTTTAATATTTATGAACATCCTGGGCATAAGCGCGTTCTACCATGATTCCGCTGCGGCTTTGATCCGAGACGGTGTCATTGTTGCAGCTGCGCAGGAAGAACGCTTCAGCAGGCGCAAACATGACGCCAGCTTCCCAATAAACGCGGTTCGCTATTGCATAACCGAAGCGGGCATCAAACCAGGGGAACTTCATGCTGTAGCATTCTATGATAAGCCTCTCCTCAAGTTTGCTCGCATTCTTGAAACATCAATGTCTGTTGCTCCGCGCGGCCTCCGCCAGTTTGTGGCAGCGATGCCGGTGTGGCTGAGAGAAAAGTTGTGGGTGCCTCTCCATATCGAAAAGGCAATGGAACAGATGGGATTTCAGA
>CALETX010000018.1 GCA_937920455.1 uncultured bacterium | reverse complement strand
AACCAGTTCCACGATCTCATGGGCGGCACATGCATTCCTGTGGCGACGGAAACTGCCATACGGGACGTTTCCTCAGCCGAAAGCGAAGCTGAAAAAATCATCCATCTTCTTCTGCGTCGCCATGCTCCGGTCTCTCCGTCGGCATCCATCGAAGGGCACAGATTGCATTTCGTCAATCCGTTACCGCGGACCTGGCAGGGTCTAGCCGAATACGAAATCTGGATGGATTGGCGCCAGTGGAACCACAAACTGGTTGATGCAAACGGCCATGAAGTTCCACATCAGATCGCCGCGTCGGCTTCGCTGGTGCTTGAGCCCGGCGTCTCGCCCATCCCACGGCTGCTCGTTCCCCTCTCCCTCGTGGCAATGGAACACAGGATATTGCGAATAGTCCCGAGGGGCGACAAGACTGCCGGACATTTCCCCGCTGCCGCAACACTGGATAAGGAGTCATTCCGCAACAGCACCATGGCTGTCCGGTTCGGTCCGTCGGGAGTCATTGAGATTACCGACTGCTCTCCCGGCTGTGCCTCTCCGATCGCCACGTTTGACATCGCATGCCTCGACGATTACTCGGACACATGGTCGCACGGCCTGTCGCGATACGAGGGCGGCGTGAGATCAATGGCGTGTTTCTCCGAGCCTTTTCTCATCGAATCAGGCCCATTGCGCGGCACTGCAGCCCTCAACGGAACGCTGGGCAGAAACCGAATCCGTGTTTTAGCATCCCTGGAACCCGATCGCCCTGTAGTGTGGCTTACTATACAACTTTTGTCCGCCGAGCCGCTAAGCGTGACCAAACTCCGCGTTCAAACGCAGGCACCGATATGGTCGGCTCGACATCTTGTGCCTGGTGGATGGATTGATCGGCCGCTGGACGGATTTGAATACCCGCTTCATCATGCTCTCATTGCAGAAACGACGTCCGGCGCTTTGGGACTGGTCCTTCCGGACTCCTTCGCGGTGGATGTGTCGCAACGGGAAATCAGACCAACGCTCCTTCGCAACTCAATCCATGCATACCATTCATGCAACAGGCTGCTACGGACAACGAAGGAGAATTTTGGTTTGACGCCCGAAACAGCTGGACGGTTCGGCACGGATGAGGGACTGCACACGATCAGGACAGCCATTGTGATCGGCGATGAGGCGACAGAAGGCGGTCTCATGTCGCTGCTGGATGTTTTTCATCATCCTCCGAGGGCGTGGGATGACTTTTTCACGACTGGCCCTTCTGGCCGATGCGAACCCTCACCCAAATGACAAGGACGCCGCCCTCAGCGGCGCCCTTGTGTGCTTTCAACGAAGCATTGGCGATCCCTTGCCCTTACCTCTCTCTCGCACCTGGAGCGCCGGGATCAGTGCCCTCTCCATCGTTGACCGGCGGATTGCCAGGCGGCTGGTCATCGGGTCCGTTTCCGACCCCATTGTTGCCTTTCGGACCACGGCCTCTGGACTGACGCATGCCCCACCCGCGTTTGCAGTCCTGACGGGCTGCATCGCGCTCTTCTTGGGAGAGCTGGCCGTCGCCGTCCTTGTCGAATTTGGCCAGCATTTCCTTTCGGCGCTCTTCCATTTTCGCCCGAATGGCTTCCTTCGCGGCCGTCATCTCCTCATCTGAGAGCTGGCCGTCGCCGTCCTTGTCGAATTTGGCCAGGAACTTTTCAGGAATTCGCCTGCCATCCCATCTCATATCCACCTTTGCGACGGCCTTTTCTTCGTCGGAAAGCTGCCCATCACCATCCCTGTCATACTCGGCAAGGAGCGCTCTGATTCTCTCTTCCCGGGCCTGCTTTGCAGCCGCCATCTCTTCGTCGGACAGTGTCCCATCGCCGTCTTTGTCGAACTTTTCCAGCACTTTCGGATGCGGCTTATGATGTTGCTTAAACCAGCCCAGGTGTTTGCCTCTATTCTCGGGATTGGGCTGTTTGGCGTGGTATCCTTGAGCCTCGCCTGAGCATGCCACGCTCAGACCTGCGAACACTGCCAATGCCGCAAGTGTATAGTTTCTCATATCATCTCCTCCTTTCGTGGACCCTGGCGGGCCGCGTATCACGCATTCTAAAATAACAAACGCCTTACCGGCTTATTATATTGTGCCGACTTGCACCTTTTTTGCATCTGTGGCTTAAGAACCGCACGCGGGCTACGGTTTGGCCTTTCGTTCCAGCAGAGCAGCGTCGAGAGCAATCCTGAGTTTCCGCCCAAACACGTCAGTTGCCCACAGAATGACGTCTGAGTCCCTGTTGGGGTGTCGCAGCGCTGCGATTTTTTTGTTTTCCTGCCGGTCAATATAAGGCATGCTATGCATTCATTTCTTGTTCTAAGGCTAAGGGATTGCCGATGGCAAACTACGTTTTGATGGTTATAGGCGCTGTCTTGGTTAACAACTTTGTGTTGACGCGTTTTTTGGGCATTTGTCCTTTTCTTGGAGTTTCCAAGGAATTGCCGACGGCTCTGGGAATGGGGTTGGCAGTGATATTTGTAATGACATGCGCTTCCGCTGTGACCAACCTCGTAAGGACATGGCTGCTGGTTCCATTCAGTCTGGATTACCTACAAACGATAGCCTTCATCCTCGTCATTGCCACGTTCGTTCAGTTTGTCGAGCTTGTGATGAAAAAGACATCGCCCGCCCTGCACAGGGCCCTTGGCATATTCCTTCCGCTCATCACAACCAACTGCTGCGTATTGGGCGTGGCCGTGCTGAATGTGCAGAAGGGACATGGTTTCTGGGAAAGTGTTGTGTTTGGTTTTGGAGCAGCAGTGGGCTTTGCGTTGGCTCTGATCATTTTTGCCGGGCTCCGGGAAAAAATTGACAGGGCTAATCCGCCACGCGCGTTTCGCGGCGTGGCAATCGCCCTAGTTACAGCCGGACTGCTCAGCCTCGCGTTCATGGGGTTCTCAGGGCTTGTGAAAATGTAGAGGTGGGTGTGCCATCCGTTATTGCAATAATAGTGCTGGGAGGCACGGGCTTGGTCTGTGGAGCAGCGCTGGCATTTGCCGCAAAAGTGTTTGAAGTAAAAGAAGACCCCAGGATCCAGGCCATACTCGACCTCCTGCCAGGAGCGAATTGCGGAGCGTGTGGAGTGCCAGGGTGCGCTGAATATGCAAAAGCCGTGGCACAGCAGAAGTTGCCCATAGATCTCTGCAAACGCGGCGGAGCTGAAACGCTTGCAAAGCTTTCGATTTATCTCGGCGTCAAGGCAGAGGCAAAGGAGCGCCGCGTCGCCATTGTCCTGTGCCAGGGAGACAACACAAAGGCAAGTCGCCGCGGCGTGTACAATGGAATTGCCGACTGCGCCGCTGCCCATGCAATGGGCGGCGATAAGGGATGCCGGTATGGCTGCCTTGGGCTCGGTTCCTGCGCGCGCGTGTGCCCGGTGAACGCGATCGAGATCACGCCAAATCGTCTCGCTGTCGTCCATCCAGAAATCTGCATAGGGTGTGGTTTGTGCGCCCAAACGTGCCCTCGTGCGCTGATCAAGCTGGTTCCTGAAAGCCGCCGGATTCATGTATTGTGCCGTTCCAAGGACCGCGGGCCGGTGGTGAAGAAACTTTGTTCGGTCGGATGCATCGGATGTACTCTGTGCGCAAAAACACTCGGAAATCAGGGGATTAGAATGGAAGGACCTCTCGCGGTTGTGGATTACTCGGTTCAGATAGAAAATGACGAAGTGATAACCAAATGTCCTCAGCATTCGATAGCAAACAGGCCAGGACGGAGGCTGGCATGAAGGTACAAGCCGTTCGTGCTCCATTTGCAGCAAGGGGAGGAGTTCATCCGCCGTACGGGAAGGATGCCACAGCATCATTGCCCGTCGAGACACTTCCCTTGCCGAAAAGGCTTGTTGTCTCTCTTGCTCAGCATCTTGGCGCGCCTTCTAAACCGACAGTCAAAAAGGGCGACAAGGTCCTGAAGGGCGAGGTGATCGCCGAGGCTGGCGGCTTTGTGTCCTCGTCTGTTCATGCGCCAACGTCCGGCACGGTCAAGACTGTTGACGAAATGATGACCGCAACCGGCAGGCCAGCCACATGCGTGGAGATTGAAGCCGATGGAGCCGATGCTTCAGTGGATTTTTCTCCACTTCTCAACTGGAATGAACTGCCATCCAAGGCTCTTGTGAACAGAATCGCCGGTGCTGGCATTATCGGAATGGGCGGAGCCGGCTTTCCGACTCATGTAAAACTCTCGCCCCCTCCTGGCAAGACCATTGACACTCTAATCATCAACGGAGCGGAATGTGAGCCGCGCCTGACGGCCGACCATAGGCTCATGGTGGAGCAGCCCGGCAGAATCCTTGCCGGAGCTCGCATCATCAAGCGCATCCTGGGCGTGAAGTGCGTGTGGATAGCCATAGAAGACAACAAACCCGAGGCAATCGCCTCTATGGAGAAAATAGCGGGAGAAGCCGGAAGTGAAGATAACGTCCGGATTGTTGCCCTTCCGACACTGTATCCGCAGGGAGCTGAGAAACAGCTCATCTGCTCGATTACCGGTCGGGAAGTGCCTTCTGGCGGACTGCCTATGGATGTCGGGGCCCTTGTGGAGAACGTTGGAACAGCGGCTGCGATAGCCGACGCCATTCTCGAAGGGAAACCCTTGATTGAGAGGATCGTCACCGTCACTGGGGATGGAGTTCGGTCATCGAAGAACTTTCTCGCAAGAGTGGGAACCCCGCTTCATGACTTGGTGGCGGCGGCGGGCGGTCTTGTTAATGATGCCGCCAAGATTATCAGCGGCGGGCCGATGATGGGTATTGCTCTTGAAGGCTTGGAGGCGGGTCTGAACAAGACTACGTCCGGGCTTGTCATTCTTCGATCAAACGATGTCTGCTACTTTTCCTCAATGCCATGCATCGCATGCGGACGGTGCGTGGAAGCGTGCCCCATGGGTCTGATGCCGTGTACGATAAGTGAGCGGGTAGAGGCTGAAGACTACGTTGGAGCGGAGGGATTTGATGTTCTGGATTGCATTGAATGCGGCTGCTGCGCCTATGAATGCCCGGCTCACAGGCCTCTTGTTCAGCATATGAGACTTGGCAAGGCTCAGGCAATGGCGCGACGCAAAAGAGAGGCGACGAAATCAGCATGAGCGGTGATGTGTCAGGACATTTTGTGCTCAGTTCATCCCCGCACATTCACAGCGGGGACTCCGTTCGGAAAATAATGTTTTCGGTCATCATAGCCATGCTGCCCGCTTTCGTGGCAGCATTGTATTTTTTCAGATGGGACGCACTGAGGTTAACCCTCGCATGTGTGATTGCATGCGCGCTTGCCGAGGCTTTGACCCGCAAGGCTATGAAGAGAGATTTTGGCATAACAGATCTCAGCGCTGTGGTAACAGGCCTGCTTCTGGCATTCAATCTTCCTCCTTCTCTCCCCACATGGATGGCTGTGGTGGGATCGGCATTCGCTATAGTGATAGGCAAGCAGGTTTTTGGGGGAATCGGATATAATCCGTTCAATCCAGCCCTGGTCGGCAGGGTGTTTCTGCTCGTTTCATTCCCGGTAGCAATGACAAGCTGGAGCCGATGGCGTATTCCATCGCCAGGACCAGGCGTAGATGCGGTTACCACGGCAACACCACTTGGATTGATGAAGACTTCCCTGACCACTTCCGGAACTGTGCCTTATGTTTTTGATGGACAAACAGCGTGGCAGTTTTTTTTAGGAGCAAAGAATGGCTGTATTGGAGAAGTCTCCGGGCTGGCCATCCTCTTCGGCGCGGCTTTTTTGCTTTGGCGCAGGTGCATCACATGGCACACGCCTGTTTTCTTTCTAGGCTCGATGGCTGTCTTTTCGCAGATTCTCCGATTGTGCGACCCTTCTCACAATATGCCTGCGCTTTTCCATCTGCTGACCGGTGGAGCGCTTCTAGGGGCATTTTTCATGGCGACGGATATGGTTACTACGCCTGTTACCCGCGTCGGGATGATGTTATTTGGCGCGGGTTGTGGAATTTTGACAATGGTGATACGTAAGTGGGGCGGATATCCCGAGGGGGTCAGCTTTTCGATCCTGATTATGAATGGACTGACTCCGCTTATTAACAGAGCAACCCGTCCACGGGTTTTCGGACATGCCGTCCCGAAAGAGAGGAAAGAGGCTCCGCAAAAGAGTTCTTAGCGCGCTTTTTGAAATACGGAGGCTGTGCAATGAAAGAAATGGTTCGAATGGTCATAGTTCTCACTCTGTTTGCGACCGTGTCGGCCTGCATCCTAGCATGGGCTAATAACGTCACTTCCGAGCCTATTGCAAACGTCAAGCGAGCGGAAAAAATAGAGGCTCTAAAACGTGTGCTGCCGGAATTTGATAACGACCCGCTCCAAGAAACGCGCGAGTTCGAGTCCCTAAGTGGACGCGTTGTGGTTCATGTGGCCCGCAAGGAGGGCGAGTTTGTCGGCGCGGCTCTTGTTTCCTCTGCAAAAGGCTACGGCGGACCGGTCAACATCGTGATGGGCGTGAACGCAGACGGAACGATTCAGGCGGTCGCGGTTCTCGATGCGCCAGGAGAGACTCCTGGCCTTGGAGCAAAGATAAAAGAAGCGGCCTTTCTGAAGCAGTTTTCGGGCAAACCGGCTGATGCCACTGGATGGGCAAGAGTAAAAAAAGATGGCGGCGAGGTGGATGCCATAACAGGAGCGACGATTTCTTCGCGCGCCGTCAGCGAAGCCGTGAGAAAAGGGCTTGAAATCTTTGCTGAGCACGCAAAAGAACTTGTAGAGCGGAAAGAAACTACAGACTCGACAGGCGAGCAAAAATGAGATTCTTCAAGCAACTGATCAAGGGATTGTGGGAAGAGGTACCGGTTTTCCGTGTGGTGCTTGGAATGTGTCCAACCCTGGCCGTGAGTACTTCTCTCGAAAACGGACTGGGAATGGGCGCGGCGGTTATCTTTGTCCTGACAGGCTCCAATGTTGCCATAGCTGCACTGCGCAGGATAATACCGCCCAAGGTGCGCATCCCCTGCTATATCATTGTTGCAGCCACATTTGTTACCGTTGTTGATCTTTTCATGAATGCCTTTGCCCATGAGCTTCATAAGGCGCTCGGGATCTTCATCCCTCTCATCGTTGTCAACTGCATCATTTTGGGAAGAGCTGAGGCTTTTGCATCGAGGAACTCCCTCGGCAAATCGGTCCTTGATGCTCTGGGAATGGGCGTCGGCTTCACATTCGCTTTGCTCTGTCTCGGCATCGTCCGCGAA
>CALETX010000017.1 GCA_937920455.1 uncultured bacterium | reverse complement strand
ATGCCAAACTCTCCCAGCCGCACAGCCCATAGCCTTGTCGCCATGCTCACCCCTGCTTTTGAGATGCAATACTCGCCTCGGGTTGGCGAAGCTACCGTCGCGGAAATGGACGAAATGTTGACAATGCACCCTTCAAAGGATGAATCGCTCTTCCTCGCCTCAATCATCCACTTGGCCACAGACTGGGTCAGAAAATACGGCCCCTGAAGATTAATCTTCATGACCCATTCAAAGCTCTCTTCCGTGGCTTCGAGTATGTCCGCCCTCACTTTCGGCGCCACACCCGCGTTGTTGACAAGCACATTCAGCCTGCCAAAACGCGCGCGTATCGCTTTCAACATTTCCTCGCGCGCAATCCGATCCGACACATCAGCCCGGCAATACAAAGCCGCAGTTCCAAGCCTCTCCAATTCCTCTAGCGCGGTCCTGGCCATCGCTTCCTCTTGAATATCAGCAATAACTATGTCGCAGTTTTCCTTTGCAAGCGCCTTTGCTATGCCCAGCCCAATGCCCCTGACGCCGCCGGTTATCAATGCCACTTTTTTCACTGTCATGTCCCCTCCCTGTCTCATTTGGCAGAATGAATCATCCAAAGCTCTCGCCTCATGACGCAAATTTTCTGCCTCATCGCCCATCGCAAAACTTCCAGAAAGCCTTCAAACACTCTGCCGACTCTCGCCATCCAGAGCATTTCAACCGCAACACCACCACTTCCCCTGGCGCGCATATCCCTTCGGCCGTCCTGCTTTCTCAACCTCCCACGTGAGTCGAACCGCGCCACGGCCAGCATTTCCCAAAAACTATCCTTATGCGTCAGCTTTTCTCCTTTGCCTGCTGCCGCATCGCTCTGAGGCCAGACATCTGCATATTTCCCTCGCGGCAGCCATACCCTCCGCAACGCTCTGCACAACAGTTGTGCCTCCGCTTACGGCATCACCAGCCGCAAACACGCAAGGCACACTTGTTTCCCAGGAACCGTTGCCTGCCACCTCGATTAATCCTCTTTTCGATAAACGCACACCTGCTAACGCCTGTTGCAAATCATCTCCAAGTTCCTGGCCAACAGCCTCTATAACGGCCTTCACGGCGAGCACAGTTTCAGTCCCCGGGACTGGCACCGGGCGTCTCCTGCCTGAGTCATCCGGATCGCCAAGCTTTGTCCGCCTGATCTTCACTCCCACAAGCCTCCCGGACCCGTCAGTCTCGTATCCCGCTGGCTCGGTCAGAACAAGAATGTGGCCGCCTTTTTTCAGCACACCATCGCGCTCAACTGCCCAGGCAGGCATTTCCGCAAAAGAACGTCTGTATATCACATACACATCAGAAACGCCGAGCGCAAGCGCCGCGCTCGCTGCGTCCATAGCTGTGTTTCCGCCCCCAATGACTGCCACGGGCCCTTCCAGCGATTTTATCTTCCCGCTCTTGACGTCTCTCAGAAATGCAAGAGAGTCCCAAACGCCCTCGACGCGGCCAAGGGACGACGAGCATCCGAGACCGACGGCGAGAAGGACGGCATCGTGCTCGTCGCGCAGTTCCTGTAGAGTCACGTCAATGCCGAGGCGGTGTTTCATCTTCAAATCAAGACGACCTGCCTTTGTGGCCGGCGACAAAATGGCATCTATTTCCGTCTCTGCATCGGAGTATCGGTCCTCAGGTATGATATTCTGAGGCGTCCCTCCCGGCTTTTCGTTCGAATCAAAAACAGTCACCACGTGGCCGCTTTCAATAAGAACGATCGCAGCCGCTATGCCGGCAGGCCCCGCCCCCACAACGGCCACTTTACATCCCGATGGTTTCCCAATCATCACACCGGCGAGACCCGCTCGTCGAGCAAGCCTACAGACAGCGAGCTGAATATCACGGATGGGAATTGGCCGCTCGCAGAAGATTTTTTCCAGACATTTCCCTTCGCATTGAACTTCCGAAGGACACACATGAGCGCACATCTCCGGAAGGACGTTTGCCCTTCTGAGCACCTGATATGCGCGCGCAACATCTCCGTCCGCAAATGCCTTTATGAACTCGGGAACCGACACTCCAGCCGGACATCCCCGCGCGCATGTGGGAAACTCGCATTCTCGGCATCTGCGTGCTTCCTCGCGGAGCCGGTCCGGTGCAAACCGACGGCCCAGCCGGTACTGCGGACCGTATATTTCGCTGTCCCGTACAACGCAGCCGGTCATTCCTCCGTCACGCATGATCTGCGTACATGCCGAGCAAGTCACACAGCACTTTTCCGGATCCATCCGCCCCTTTTCGATTATATCGCGCGGCGTGTCCGGATAGGCGAACGCCCCCCTCCCGATGCCGAGAAGTGACGCCCCTCCCTCCTGAATTACTCCAGATCCGACATTCGGCAAGAAATGACGAAGCCAACTATACCCAGATCCGACGACCGGCACTGATGGAATGCTCCGCTGAATCTGAGCGGTGATGCCAATGAATCTGGTTATTCCGACAAGCGGATGCTCCTCAGGCACCGGCGCGCCAAATATGGGAAAGTCAAACGGCCTGCCATAGTGGGGATTGTAGTATGGGTTGCCGATAGACACATTCAGCAATGAAATTCCTGTCTCCGCAAGACGCCTGGCAAGCTCAACAGGCTCGTTAAGATCCGGTCTGCTGGCGTCTTCTGCGTCAACACCAAATCCATAGGGGCGAGGAATCGCATCGAACGCGTTCATGCGTGTCGCAATAAAAACGCCAGGAACAGCATCCCTGACTCGCTGCAGGGTCTCCAGAAGAAACCGCGAC
>CALETX010000016.1 GCA_937920455.1 uncultured bacterium | reverse complement strand
CAGACTGTGGCTGGGAAGCGATCACATCCTGTCGGTCGCAGAAGAGGGTTACACTGCAAGATATGGCCGATTCTTTTTCAAAGATGTGCAAGGTTTCATCGTTCGGCGCACATGGACCAGAGAATGGCTGACCATCCCGCTTCTTGCTGGCGCCCTGCTCTATACGTACATAATGGTCGCATTAGCAATGGAATCGGAAGGGAGCGATGCCGCTGCCGCTTTCCTCGCCATCGGGCTCCCTGCGTCACTCTTCTGGCTGGCTGCAGTCATCAACTGGATGCGGGGCCCCACTTGCGCCACTTATCTGCAGACCGCAGTCCAGACCCATCACCTGCCGTCCTTAAACAGGCTTCGTCTCGCTTTGCGCGTAATTAACACTTTGCGCCCTCTAATAGAAGGATCTCAACAACATATTCCGCCGGCGCCGCCTGACTCATCATTTGGCTTGATAACCAACGCGAGGCTGGAAACACGTCCGCCCCTAACACCGTATTCAGGACACGCGCATACGATCCTGTTCTCCGTTCTACTGGCCGATGCCCTTCACACCTTGCTGACATTTGTGGCGAACAACGCTTTCATTTCACTCCTCGGAATATTAATCTCAATCATCCTGATCCTCTCATTAATCGCGGCAATCGTCCGGCATGCCGACACAGACCTGCCCCGCTCCATAAAGGGTCTGACGCTTCTGGTGGCCGGATATCTTGCCATCGCCTATTTTATGGGTGGCCTTCTGAATTTGGTTGTAGCCGTTTCATACCCGGCTGCTCACACTGATGACCCGCTATTCGCCTTCAGGATCGTTTCATCACTCCGACCCTACGATTCCTATCCTCTCCTGTTCATGTCTCTCTTCTCGCTTTTCACCGCCGGAACGATTGGTTCTCTCGGCCTCCTGGGCGCGTTGCGCCTCCGCAAAGCGCCGGTTGCCTTCAGCGCGCCTCCCCCCTTGCCGCCAATCCAGCCAGTTTCTCGATCCTGACGGCGCGAAGAAAGGCGATATGAGTGAAGCAGCGTCAGCCCCTTGCGTGCTGTGCGTCCATATGGTAACACACCGGATTCATGAGGATGCGCCATGATCCTCGCTGCGAGGAGAAGACGGCCATGACAGAAATCGAAGTCCTGAAATGTCTCAATCACCCCGAGCGAGAGGCTGTGGCCCGCTGCCCCTCGTGCCTGCGTTTTTTCTGCAGAGAGTGCATAACCGAGTATTCAGGCAAAGTGCTCTGCTCTTCGTGCCTTAGAAAAGCTCACGACGCCCAAACAAGACTCAGCGCCCGTTCCTGGTTGTCGTGCGGAACAGCAGCCGCGGCCGGCTTCATGATGCTGTGGCTGATCTTCTATTCAGTTGGCAGAATTCTGGCTTCGATACCGCAGCAGACTCATGGGGATACCTTCTGGCTATCGGTGAATCATTCTCCGCCGATATCTTCCGAGCATGAATAAAGCGATCACCACGCGCGCGCGGCTCAGACAGTTCGCACCGCGCTTCGTTGACACCGCCGAAGAGACGGTTCATCTGCTGAGAAGCGCCCCTGCGAGCGTGCTGATGAGACATGTCATTGGAGTCGTTCCTTTTGCTGCAGGTTTCATGAGCTTCTGGTCCGATATGTCTGCCAACGCCTTGGCCATCGAGCATTGCGTGCCTGCATCATTTTTACTAGCCATGCTTTTCGTCTGGATGAAGGCCTGGCAAACAGCGTTTGCCCACGGCCTGAAGTGCCATCTCCTTGCCATTCCAGAAGCTCCCTGGTCATTCAGCCGCATTGCCAGAATGGCTGCCCTGCAGACTGCCGTTCAGCCGACCGGACTTCTTGTCATGCCCCTTGCCATGGTTGCCATGGTTCCATTCCACGTTGCGCATGCTTTTTACCAGAATTTCACCATTCTGGCCGATGGGACAGATACCGACATCAGGCTTGCCGCCCGCCAGTCTCTCTCCCAAGCGCGCATGTGGCCTGCACACAACATCCTCCTCATGTGGCTTTTCTCACCGTGGCTACTAGGCTCGGCCATGTTAATCGGCTTCACAGCAATCCGGATTGCCCTCTCATGGTATCCCCCGACAGCACAATACTATTTCATGATCTGGTTTGTCCTTGGTATCATAATGGCGTTCAATGCGTTAGTTGTCTTCGCGCCATTCGCGTCAGCCGTGGCCGGTAATATTGCCCTTTCGCTATTGGCCACTCCTGCTATCCTCCACAAGGCATTCGGCATCAGAACGCCTCTTCTGCTCGCCGGCCTCCACGGCGTTTTCAACGTCACTTTTCTCATGACAGTTTTCTGGCTCTCATATCTGGTTCTTGATCCGCTCATGAAGGCCGCCTCAGTGCTGCGTTGCCATTACGGCCAATCGCTGAAGTCAGGCGAAGACATACTCGCAGAACTCCGGCTTCTGGACAGGACTGCCGGCTCTCAGGAAATGCCCGTGAGGATTCGTTCGACATGAGAATCGGTTGCAGCATTCTGTTCGCAGCTCTCACGTTTGCGGCACTGGTTCCTGTTGCCAGAGCCACACCCCTCTCAGGCACAAAGCGCGGCCACCCATGGCCGCCCACATCAAATGAAGTTGACGGCGCAATCGTCAGAACTCTCGCCCAGCCGGAATACGCATGGCGGCTGCCAGCAAAATCCGATCAAGCGGCCAGCCCCGGTCTTCTTAGCCACTTCTTCCGACAGATTGGAAAAACGATCCTTGCTGCCGCTGAGGCGTTAAACAGATTAATCGCCAAAATCGAAGAATGGCTGCGCCGATTCAATCCATCGCCCACGCCAGGAACGCGGGTCGAAGATGCAAATAACTGGCAATCATCCGTCAGATTGCTGTTGTTCGCCGCAGCATCGCTTGTCGCCGCGCTGCTTGGCGTTACCTTCTACAGGATATGGCAATCTCGGCGGCCTCTTGCCTCGCATGCAGAGGCCGCTCCCGCCGCAGACCGAAGCGAGATCGAAGAAGAACATGCTGACCCGGCCCGGCTGCCGCTTGATGGCTGGTTGTCTATTGCGGCGAAGTTCCGCAAGCAAGGCGACTATCGGCTTGCCATAAGGTCTCTCTTCCTCGCATCCCTCTCTTTGCTCGCCCATCATGGCGGAATAACCATCGCCCGACACAAGTCCAACAGGGACTACTGCCGTGAACTCCAACGCCGTATGCGCGACATCCCAGCATGCGTGGCAGCCTTCGCTTCCCAGGTGGCGATTGTGGAAAAGGTGTGGTATGGAAACCGCCCGGCTACTGAGGAACTTCTCGATGAGTTTATGTCCTACTTCAGCGAAGCCATGGCCTGCGCAAACCATGGTACAAAGAGGGAGCAGGCTCTGTGAAAATCCGTGCCCGCATCATCTCGACCGTAGCCGGAGTTGGCGCCGTGGTTCTTCTCGCGATGGCTTTAGCTAGATTGTTCCTTCTCCGTTTCGACCGCGGCGACATCTGGCCCCCTTACTCCACACTGCGGACCGACCCACTCGGCTGCAAGGTTCTTTATGAAAGTCTAGCCAAATGCGGCTTTCAAGTGAGTCGAAATAATGCGCCCCTCCACAAGATCAATCCGAACCCAGACGCAGCAATGTTCTTCCTTGGCGACACCGTCGGTCTCCATCCAAACCTTGACCGCCTCCCCGCCGAAACTGCAGCCAGGCTGACCGCATTTGTCAGGAGAGGCGGCCGTCTTGTCGTGACTTTGCAGCCATGGGTTCGACAACCGGACATGTCCCCAGCCGCCTCTTCCTCATCCGAGGAACAGCGTGGCTTGGATGAATCTGAATCAGACCACAATGATTTTCATATGAAGCCTGCCTCCTATCTTCTAACAACAAACTGGCTCGGCATCGCCTTTGTCACCGCCGAATCTCCCTCTGCCGCGCCGGCCCGCGCCTTGCCGGCAGCCATTTCCCTCGGCCTCCCCAGGACGCTCACGAGCAACACGGCCCTTGCTTTCACAAACATCGCGCCCGACTGGACACCGCTTTACAGCGACGCCAACGGTCCGGTTATGATCGAGCGGAGGCTGGGACAAGGTTCCATAGTCTTTTCGACACTGTCTTTTTTTGTTTCTAACGAGGCAATGAGAACGGAGCGGCAGCCACAACTGCTGCTGTGGCTGACCGGCGGCAAACCAGAACTCATATTCGACGAAACTCATCACGGCCTGATCCATGAAGACAGTTTCGGCACCATTGCGCGAAAGCACGGCCTGCATCGGCCGCTGCTGGTGCTCATGGTAGTCGGTATCCTTCTTCTTTGGAAAAACACGCTTCCTCTGGCGCCGGTGTTTCAACCCGACGAGCAACCCGGCGCATTTGAGTCCGGCAAGGATTCCATATCGGGGCTTGCAAGCCTGCTGCGGCGCAGCGTGCCCTCGGCTTCGATAATCGAAACTTGCTGGAGAAGATGGCAAAGCTCAAAACCGCTATCGTTCCGATGCCTAGACAGAAACATCAGCGATATGTCCTCGGTCATATCCGCCATGCGGCCGAACCAGTCTGAACAGGAAACGGTTCGAATCTACAACGAGTTGGCGCGGCTGGCTGCGCCCCATGGGGCGCGGGACTCCGCCCGTGGAGGAAAACACAAATGGATACTTCACAGCT
>CALETX010000015.1 GCA_937920455.1 uncultured bacterium | reverse complement strand
ACGATCCGAGCTTCCAGCTCTGAAGCAATACGCCGCGGACGACGATGGGGAGCCCGAGAACGATCTGCCAGACTCTTTAGAGTCCCGTCCCATCTCCTCACCCATTTGCGCACAACAGGCACCGTCACATGAAACTCCCTGCCGCAGGCTTGATCCCATGTGCCTTGGCGTACCGGATAAGCTCCAACCTCAAATACACAGGATCTTTACTTTCTCGGATCATCGTATAGTATGACAGCGGACAGGTGCACAAACCTCCTTGTTAGGAGTCGTTTTTGGAGGGAGGGATATATCCCCTCAGTTTTTGCATGTGTCCATTTTTGTTGGCGCGCTGCCTCCCCCCTTTCCCCCCCTGGGGGGAGGCAGTACTCCTTCTTCTATAAGTCTGCTATGTAACATTCTGAACCCATACTTACCCAAACATCTTATCCTGATAAGGGGGATACCATGTACCTCCCGTGTTCCATGAGGGGACGGATTTTTGCTTTACAAACTGTGCAGCACAGATTATTTTGGCATATATATTTCAATCAAGTGGCAGTTTCTGTTGCTCCAAAGAGGGATGAAATGAAATGAAGAAAACAGGCGTGCAAAAGGTGCCGGATGAGATTGTGGCGAAATTGAAAGAGTACGTTCGCACCAACCTGAAGGCGGGGGATAAGGTGCCTTCAATCCGCAAGTTGAGCAAGGAATGGGGAGTGAGCCATTGGAGTTTGAGAACAGCCCAGGCGCTGCTCGAGCAGGAAGGGTGGCTCCAAATAAGGCATGGAAGTGGCGTTTACGTCTCCAGAAGAGCTGCCACTCCCACAGTTGGAGTGTTCACAGCCTTCGATGTCTTTCAACCACGGACTTCTGTTTTTCACCACCTGGTTCTGCGCGCCATCCGCGAGTACATCGAGACACAGGGCATGAACGCTGACATTTATGTCGGCAGATGCGCTGCGGGGCAGGAACTTCCGCCTGAACAGTGTGGACGGTTCGTGGACGACGTTGAAGCAGGCAGACTTGACGGAGTAGTCATCGTCTCTGCGCCTTCTCTGGCAGGCTGGAAGAACTGGATAGCCTCGCTGAGATTTCCGGCGGTGGGCGATCATACCCCCTATGAAGTAGAGGTGCCGTCAGCAGTCATGATCAGGGAGGCTGTGGCCAGACTGCGCAGCGCATCATGCAGGCGGTTGGCCCTTCTGGGCTGGGGAGGGCGGAAGATAGAAGATGCGTTTCGCGAAGAGATGACCGGCAAAGGACTGAAACTCAATGAACGGTGGATTCGCGGTGATTTGCATCCGATGTTTTCGGGCGCCGGGTGGGAAGAGTTCAGGGAAATTTGGTCGGCAGAACGTGAGAAACCTGACGGCATTGTTGTTGCAGATGATGTGCTGATGGAGGAAGCTGGCAAAGCCATCATGGAGATGGGGGTTGCCGTTCCACGAGATTTGCGGATTGCGGCGCTTGTGAACAAAGGCGCGCCCTGGCGCTGGCCTTTCCCGGCGATCCGGCTTGAGGTGGATCCTGTTCTGTATGCCCGTCGGCTGGCGCGGTTGCTTTGCCGGTTGATGACAGGGCAGCAGATTGCGCCATCGGTGGAGTACATACCGTACCAAGTTGTTGACATGCATGGTCAGGATGTGACTGCAGCGCGTGTTGTAATAAGCAGAGGAGATGAAGATGAGAAGATTCAATAGACTGATTACATTGGCCGGCCTTCTCATGGCGTCCGGTGTCTGGGGCCAGACAGACATCAACAGGCCTACGATCCGGCCGCAGGCTATTATTCCTTTCATGAAAAGACCGCCTGTCATTGACGGTATAATATCCGAGGGCGAATGGGAGACATTTCACGTTTGCAGGTTCACCAGCCAGCATGGAGATCTGCTCCAGAGGCGGAGTGGCGAGTTCTGGATAGGGTGCGATCGCCAGAAGCTCTATGTGGCTGTCCGGTCGGATATTCACCCAACTGCGGGCGCTGTGCTGAAACACACCGACAAAGTCGGCTCCAAGGATGAGGGGGGTGTGATTTACGACGATTCAACAGAGTTGTGGGTTCACAATGCGCCAGAGGGAGGCGCAGGCGACTATTATCAGATCATGGTGAACAGCGCCGGCGTTATTTTTGATCAGTCCTTTGATGCGATCGAAAAGATAGGCCGAACCTACTGGCGGGTGCAGATGGATCAGGCGCACAAGGTGGAGGAGGGCGTGTGGACGGCGGAGTTTGCAATAGACCTTAACTCGCTGAACATTGCGGTTCCGACGAAACAGTTAGCCATGCGTGTTTGCCGCAACTACAAGTTGCCATGGGATCAGTCGCGTTGGGCTCCTCTGGTCCGGGAATTTGCCGCGCCGGCCACAATGCCCCTCGTTAGATTTACTGACGAAGCGCTGGTTGTCAGTGAGGTTGGATTTCAGGATGAGAAGGGCGTGTGCGTGGCAGTGGATGTCTCCAATCCGTTGGATCACTCCATGCCGGTGCTGGTGAAGCTCGGCAGCAATCCGGAGAGCCAGCCCAGATATTACGAAGAGACGAAAGCTTTTATAAAACCTGGAGAAAAACGGCGTTTTGAGTATCGCAAGGAATTTCTGGTAGTCGAAAACTATCCTGTTCTTGCCGAGATTCTTGTGAGCGGAGCTGACGGCACCGTGTATTATCAGCGAGATGTCAAATGGCATACAAAACCTCAAGAACCCGCATGGCAACCTATGGGCGATGCCCCTCCCGAGGAAGCGGTGCAGTTCGGGTTTGAGTTTCATCCGACGCCGCGCGTGGTCAGGTGGAAGGTCAATTTCGAAGGGATGAAAGGCCGCGAGCATGTCAGGAATGCGCGGCTTGTCGTAAAGGCTGAAAACGGAGACAAGCCTATGGTGGAATTGTCGGCTCAGCCGGTTTCCTCGTTTGCGGTCCCTCCGCAATCGCATACTTTGACTCAATTGGCGGACGGCTTTTATATTGCTGAGCTTTATCTTGACGCCGGCGAGAAGGCGGAAAAGCCAGTGAAGTCCGTGATCTTCCAGCAGAAGACGGATTTCCCATGGCTCAACAATACCATAGGCGAGGATGACATCGTCATCCCGCCGTTTACGCCGATACAGGCTCATGGCGGAACGGTAAGCACCATTCTTCGGGATCACGAATTGGGTGACAACGGCTTATGGAAACAGATCACAAGCGAAGGCCGGCCGATTCTTGCAGGACCGATCCGTATCGAGGTCGTACGAGAGGGCAAGGTTGAATTTGCTGAAGGCAAGGCCAAAGTTGTTTTCTCCAAGCCTACTCTTGCCATTGCGCATTCGGACTGGAAGGCGGGCGGTGTCAGCGGCGCCACAGACATGGAAGTGGAGTACGATGGCTGCGCAAAGGTGACGCTTGTGCTGCGGCCTGCGGATGACAGGCCGGTTGACTCACTGAGAGTTGTTATTCCGCTCGTGGAGAAAGAAGCCAGGCTGATGCATGTTTGCGGCGATGGGATTCGGTTCAACTATGGCGGCAAAGTTCCCGAAGGCTCAGGCGTGGTCTGGACAAGCCACAAAGCATCACGGAGCGCTTTGCTGGGAACGTTTGTGCCTTATATCTGGGTTGGCGGAGAATCCCGAGGACTTTGCTGGTTTGCTGGGAACGACAGGGACTGGATTCTTGATCCCGAGGAAAAAACTGCGTCAATCGAGCTGAGACGCGAAGCTGGCCGACTCGATATGGTGATTAACCTGGTTCAGAAGCCTGCGCCTCTTGGGAGAGAGCGGCGGATTGTTTTCGGCCTTATGGCGACACCTGCCCGTCCTCTTTCAGAAAGCCCTAACTGGCGGACGCTTGGTGTTGCTTCGGGCGTCCCGCCGGATAATGATTACAAGATCATGGGCATGTGCACATACTGGGGCGCGAACCTGTACGGGGTGGCTCCACGGGATGGCGATTATGAAATCGTAAGACAGATCGCGGCCGCTTCACGCGGCGAGAAGGTGGACGATGCTTACGTGACAGCCTATCTCGAAAAACATCCCGATATACGCAACGAGGTGCGATGGTCGTTGCAGGGGAAAAACGCCGGCATGATTCCATACACGAACCTTCGCGGGGATAATACTCGAACTCCAGAATGGTTTGTTTTCCAGGACGAATGGCGCAATGCGGAGTTTTCTAGCCGGGTTGCGAAACCGGGCCAGGGCGGTCCCATTGATTTTATAGTAGCTCTAACACCAAGCAGAGCAGATTACCTTCTGTACCATTATCGGGAGCTGATTACGAATGGCATGGCAGGTATTTATTGGGACAACATTTACATATACTCAAATCCAAACCCTATTACCGGAAACGCCTATGTTAGAGAGATCGGCGGCGTTCAACCAGAGGCCGACATCTGGCGCATACGCGAAGTGACAAAGCGGACGGCCGTCCTGCTGCACAAGCTCGGCAAGCGGAACATCACTGTGGCGCACATGACCAATGGTCAGCTCATTCCGGCTTTTTCCTGGATAGGGTTCAATCTGGACTGGGAGTGGAAGTACGGCACGACGGATTTTCAGGATCGGTTCAGCAGGGACTACATTCGAGCCTGCTCTATGGGTTTCCAAAATGGGGCAGTACAGATGATCCTGCCGGGAATAACGGAGGTGACAAGCAAAGAACAGCAGGCATGGGTAGAGCGCACACGGATTGCGGTATGCATGCCGCATGAGATCAAGGTGTGGCAGACCGATCCGCTCTTTAGAAAAATCACAACGGCCATGCTGGATATGGGATACGGCACAGCCAACTGCGAAGTTTATCACTACTGGGATGAGAATCCTGTCGCCAGGATTGAGGGCATGGATGGCATTTTATTTGTCCTGTCTGCTCCGCAGAAGGTGATGGTGTGCGTCTCCGACTATGGAGAAGGCGGGGATTGCAGACTGACTTTGGACACAAAGAGACTTGGCCTGAAGCCGGATTTTGAAGCAGAAAACTGGGAAAAACCAGAAGAGAAGATTGTCGCGTCAAACGGCACAGTTCTGATTCCGGCCTTCCCTAAACATGATTTTCGCTTGTACGTGATTTCGAAGTAAGAGTGGCCCGGGGCAGATTTTCGGGCTGCAACGCAAAGGCAGGAGGGGGGGTATGATGAACAAGCCGCCCTTCATATCATCTTTTGGCCGGCATTTCTTGTTTGTTGTGAGCGCTTCTGCTCTCACGCTCGAACTGCGCCTTTCAGCGGCAACCACAACGAACGTTACGTGGTCCGGCGGCGGGGGGGCAGCTAATCCTTATTGGAGCGTGAACGCCAACTGGCTGGATGGCGAAGCGCCAGCCAATCCTACGCCTGCCAACATTGTCTATTCCACCTATGGGCAATCCATCACCGGCGTTGTTGATGCCGATTGGCAGGTCGGGGGAATACAAATCGGCTCTTCGAACGTTGCCACGACTAACTTTCTGGATCTTGGCGGACATACGCTTACCGTCACCAATAGGATCAGGATCATCAGCGGCTACGGGGGCAGAGCCAACACATTTGTGGTCTCCAACGGCACTGTGAGGTTGGGCGCTGATTCCTCTCCGGCTTGGATGGAGGTATTACCGCCGGGAAATCTTTGGTTCGCCTCAGGCACTAGACTCGAAGCATACAATGTGCAGTGCATAACCGCCGCGCCGAACGCCTATTACAACTCCTCGATTGATTTGCGGGGGGTAGAGGTAGTTGGCGGCACTCTTGGCGCACTGCAG
>CALETX010000014.1 GCA_937920455.1 uncultured bacterium | reverse complement strand
ACCCGATTCCAGGTGCCGCCTAGTCCCGCGGATCTTCAGGCGCTTGATCGCTCGAAGATACTCGTGGTGGACGACGAGGCAATGTTGGCGGAGATGTTTGTCAGCGCCATTAAGACCGCGTTTTCGGATAGGACGGTAGTGTCCGCTTCGGATGGCAGAAAGGCTGTTGATGTTTTTGTTGCCGAGAGGCCAGCGCTTATTGTGATGGACATTTCAATGCCTGTAATGAACGGAGAGCAGGCATTTGAGGAAATAAGGAAAATATGCCGTGAGCGGCGGTGGGCTCTACCTGCGATGGTGTTTTGCACCGGTTTTGTGGTCAGCGACAGCCTCCAGTCCATCGTGAATGAAGACCCTTCCCGAACCTGCCTGTCCAAACCGCTTTCCATCAACGACCTTGTGGACGCGGTAAGAAAACTTCTTTCTGTGTAACAGATTGGCATTTAGATCGAGCGCGCGCGGTAAACGCATGGCTCGAAGCTAACTATGAACCAACCTTGGGCAATCAAAATTGTCAGGGGAGCACGGGCGGGAAGGATATTCAAGCTCAGCGCTGGAGTCTGCTCTGTAGGGTCAGCACGCGATTGCGATGTGGTGCTTACAGACCCTTGGATTGCTCCGCATCATGTGACAATTATTCCTCGTGCCGGAGGATACAATCTTGTTGACCTTACTGCCGAGATGGATGTGAAGGTCAACAATACACCCGTAAAATCAAGAAAGTTGGCTTTGGGCGATAGGATTTCGATTGGCGAGACCGTGCTTGAGATTGTTCCTTGGGAGGAAAGCGCGCCTCTTGCAATTGCTGACGTAGTTTCGACCGTGGCTGCGGTTCCTGAGGAGACAGGAGAATCAATTGACGAAGAAGCAGTTGTGCCAGCCGAAAATGAAGAAAAGACAGTTCTGCCTCCAACGCTGACTTACTCCGGCGTTGACAACGTGCTCAAGGAGCAGCGGTTGAGAAAAGAAAGGAGGATTCGGTTGGCTATTGCTGCTGCGGTGATTGCGGCAATAGGCATGGTTGTGGCTTTATCTCTGTCTTATGTTTCGGCTGAGAAGAATCGCCTGAGACGACGGTACGATGCCGCCAGGGTGTATGCTTCGTCTCATCCGGCCGACTTTGCCGGCATAATTTCGCGTTATGAGGAAGTGAGAGCCCAGGCGACGGGCCTGGATGCACGCCTGGAAAAGGCCCTTGCGGAGGAAATTGCGAGAGTGAGGGCGCAGATGGACGCGGCGGAAAAGAAGTTTCAGGCGGCCCTTGCCGAGGCCGACGAGAAGGCTGGTGCATTAGCAAAGACGGAGGATTTCGAAGATGCGCTTGCTGTTTATCAGCCGGATGACGCGGCGCTTCGGGCCAAATTTGCGGCGGCACGGGCTGGAAAGATCGCGGAATTGCGTCAAAAGGCCGCTGCGAAAGCCGCCGCGATGAAGGAGGAGGCTGCAAGGAGAGATGCTGAGCAGATTGCCAGGCTTTCCAGCCAGGCTGAGGAAATGGTGAGGAAGCTTGCTAAAATCGTTGCGTTATCGTGCGTTGAAGGCAAAACCGCCGCAGCCATGGAGGAGATTGAGAAGGCGTTGAGATCGGAAAGCATGGCAGCTTATACGAACCGCCTTGCCGAGGTTCTCACTGCTGTTAGAGTGCTGGGATCCGTGGACTCGACATTTGCGGGAAGCGGAGGGACCTCAGGTAGGGTGGCGCCATTGCCGGACGAGGATTCCGCGCACGTTATCGAGTCGCTGCCGCCGCCGGTGCGGCTTGTGTTCGCCATCAGGAAAAATGATCTCGCCTCTGCGCGCGAGCTTTCGAAGAATGCCGGAGATAATCTTCTTGTGGAGGGGCTGCGCCCATTAGTAGCAGCGATGGAGGAAACAGCTGCCAGGTCTTCGGAAGCTCGCGCGGCTCTTGCGGAAATATGGACAAAGGCCATGGGTGCCATGGAGCCCCTTCCCAGTCCCAAGGAATGTGAGACAGCGTTAAGGAGAAAGCTGAATTCACCTGAGAGAGAGAAAGCGCTACGTCTTGCGATGGATATCACAAATTTTGCCGCCAAGCACGCGGATACCGCGACCGTGAGAGAATACGCGCCGCTTATTGCTCTTGCGGCTTCGCTGTCCAAGGGAAAGGCTTTGCCTGCCGATGCGTTTAGTGGGCTGGGCGACGGGCGGATCATCGAAATAGACGGCGATAAGTACTACGTGGAGACATCGCGAGATGTCACGGATACTCAGGGTCTCAGGATGGGACTGTGCAAACCCCAGGTCTTATATACGGCGCCGGGCACGAATGTTGTTGTGGCCGCCCATGTGGACGTGTATTCGGTCGTTCCTTTCCAGTCCCTGAGCGAACGGCAGTTTGTGTTTTCGGTTCTTGCAGGAGCAAAGCAGCAGACGCCCGCCTTGGGAGACATGGTCCTTGTCGGGAAAGACATTCAGACCGGCCCTCGGTTCGTTGTCAGGGAACGGATGTCCGGCAGAGAAACTGTTTTTACGTCCGATTTCGAGCGGAAGATAGATCAGGAATGGCGGGCCGCGAACGATGTTGCTCTGGCTCTGGACAATGGGCGTCTTGCTTTTGATATGCCAGGAGAACCGCGAAGGATGAATCCCGAAACTGGAGATTTGGAACTGGCTGTTGATGCTGGTTCATCGAGCTTTGTCCTCGCTTTTGATGTCCAGCGGCGGCCCGAGAAGAGCCTTGTGGTTGGTATCGGCAGCCTTGAAGTGGTGCTGGGGGATGCAGAAGGGCGGCGACAAGGTATCTATGCGAACGGACGGCTGATCAGGTCTGTGGATGTCCCCCGCCCTGTGATGGGCGCCTTCCAAAGGGTGTCAATCACTAGGTCCCGTTCACTGGCGAGGCTTGATGCTGCGGGCGTAAGCTGTGCGTGCAGTATTCCCCAGGAAGTGGGGGGACAGGATGTGAAAAGAATACTTTTCTATCACACGGGCAGGATGTTGATTGACAATGTGTCGGTTCAGAAAATTGTCGGCTCTGGGAATGTGGAAGTCGCCGGCGTTTCGCAAGACAAGAGAGATATTCTCATAGGCCGGACAGGGGGCGGCGAATGGGAGATGGTGGGGCCCGGAACTAATGTTTATATCTTTCCAGGCGGAACTGCCGGTGAAGGCGCGCTCAAGGCTGCTGCGCGCGTCTATGGTGCTGAAGGAGGCTGGTTGATCGCCCGCCTGGAAAAGCCTGTTGACATCCTACCAAACACAGTGGTGTCCCTCACACCATCGGTTGCAATTGACGACAGCAAGGACGAGTACGAATCCGGCGTAGCGGTGAACTCCAAGAGACTTTCGCCTTCGCAGGTCTTGCTTGGCTTCCCGAAAGGAGGGAACGTTGTCCTGTTGGACTCCGCGGGAACTGTTCCTGATACTGGCTTTGTCCACCCTGTGCGCGAGTTGTTGGTGTCGCCGACAACTCGCGAAGTCCTTGCGGCGGTGCCTGGTGATGGCGTTCGGTGTCAGTTCCTATCCCATGGCCTCGCTGTGAAATGCAACCGGGCAGATGGTCGTGAAGTTGGTGGGTATGGAGAGAAGGCAGTGTTGATATCCAGGTTGCTGCTGCCTCCAGGCAGGACGGTGGACGTTGGTGGGGGCTTTTTGAGTTACACTCCGGGCAGCGGAGGAGGATCGAAGGATATGTGGAAACCGCTGAATGGCGACTGGAGGGACAAGATGGGACGTTGGGTCGGCACGCCGGGCATTCTGTCCGACGGGCCGCCGGTATGCCAATTCGACGATATGTTTGGGGAGGTTTTCCAGTTTGATCTTGAATTCAAGATCGAGAAGCAGACTGCGCCGCCTGCCGAAGATTGGATGAAGGATGTTATATTCGAGGTTTACTTTCCAGCGTCGCGGGCTGGCGGAAGCATTGCGCTTGGATGTGGTGGCCGGGCTGGTCTCAATGTTCAGGGCCATGCGATACGTGCGGAAAAAGGAGCGAAGGCTGTCATGTGGCCTGGCCCACCGCCAAAGGGCTTCAACACGAAGAGTGACACCGACTGGACGGCGGGAGCGCCTGCACTCAAGGCTGGTCAGAGCTATCTATTCAGGATACGTCGCGCTGCTGATGTACTGGCATTCTACATCAATGGTAAAAGGCTGGTACGTATTGCCGATGTATGTTTCGTGGGTGGAGCCATTGTGAGAGTCGCGGCACCGGGAGCCGTTGTGAGCATCGGAAAGGTTTCGGTTACAGAACTTTCCCGCTCCACGTGCATTCCGGACTCTGAGCCCATTCTGGGCGAGTTCGGCTATGTGGCAGGCGTGGTTGGCGGCCAGATGATTACGGACGCGGACGCTAAGGATATTCTGCCCGGAGCAAAACTTTCTCTTATGGATGTGGAGAAGGTCATAGAAGGCGCGGCGTCGAAAACGGCCATGCTGAGGCGGGTTGCCACTACCTCAGTCTCAGAAGTCGGGAAGCGAACGGCGCGTGCGGCTTGTGCCGATGAGTGGGGAGTAAAGGCCGGGATGAAGGTTCTGACCGGAACCTTGCCGTCAGGATCGCAAACTTTTTCTGACGCAAGGCTGAAGGACATTGATCTTGGCTTATGACTGAGATTTCCTCCTTTTCCTTTGAAATAAAGATTTGCGGCATCACCCGGGAGGAAGACGCCCTTGCGGCGTTGGAAGCAGGAGCAGATTATCTCGGCTTTGTTTTCTATCCGCGTTCGCCAAGGGCCGTGACGCCGGCGATCGCGCGGCGAATTGTTGACTCGTTGGGCGTGCGCTGCAAGGCTGTTGGGGTTTTTGTGAACGAACGACCCGAAGTTGTGGAGAGAACAGCAATTGAATGCTCGCTGTCCGCTGTTCAACTGCACGGAGACGAAGGGCACGAAGACTTTCGAAGTTCTCCGCGGCGCATCTGGAGAGCACTCTGGCTTCGCGCTGGCATGTGGGTGCCGGACCCGGCGCAGTGGCATTTTGCGGAGAGATATGTGGTTGATGCTGCTCCGCCAGGCATGTACGGCGGCTCTGGAAATGCTGGCCACTGGGAAGATGCTGCTTTGCTGGCCGCAGAGCGGAGGATAATGCTAGCAGGCGGCCTGACACCGGCCAATGTTGGCGCAGCGATCGCCGTTGCGCGACCCGCTGGGGTTGACGTTGTTTCGGGTGTAGAATCCGCACCCGGTCGAAAGGACAAGGCAAAGGTGTTCGCGTTTGTGAGAGAGGCGCGGTTAGCGGCGGAAAAGCTGCGCGGCGAGGCACAGGGGGGAAAGCTATAATGATAAACGCGCGAGATGCTGCAAAAGAAAGGGAGACAGGCAAGTCTTCGGCGCCAGCGAGGAGAGGCTACTTTGGACCTTACGGGGGACGATTTGTGGCGGAGACGCTTATGCCGGCCCTTGTGGAGATTGAAGAAGCCTACCTGGCGGCGCGGACTGATCCCGAGTTTCAGATGGAGTTCCGTGAGTTGCTGAGGGACTACGTCGGGCGTCCTTCGCCGCTGTATCCAGCGAGGCGTCTGACGGAGGCATGGGGGGGAGCACGCATTTACTTGAAGAGGGAGGATTTGAACCATACGGGCGCGCATAAGATCAACAATACCATCGGACAAGCCCTCCTCGCTCGACGCATGGGCAAGAAGAAACTCATGGCTGAGACAGGCGCCGGCCAACACGGGGTGGCGACGGCCACAGCTGCCGCCTTGTTTGGAATGAAATGCGCCGTGTACATGGGCGAAGAGGATATGCGCAGACAGGCGCCTAATGTGCGGCGGATGAAACTGCTAGGGGCGGATGTTGTTGCGGTGAAGAGCGGAACGCGCACCCTGAAAGATGCCATGAGCGAGGCCTTGAGGGCGTGGACTGCCGAGGTGCGCACGACTTTCTACGTTATCGGCTCTGTGGCGGGTCCGCATCCCTATCCCATGATGGTCCGTGATTTTCAGAGTGTGATTGGAGAAGAGACGAGCGAGCAGATTCTCGAAAAGGAAGGTAGGCTTCCGGACATGATTGTGGCCTGCGTGGGCGGTGGCAGCAACGCCGCGGGTATATTTTATCCGTTCATCACTCGGAACGATGTCAGGCTGGTTGGAGTCGAGGCAGCCGGTTTGGGTCTGAATACAGGCCGTCACGCTGCAAGTATATGTGGAGGACAGGTTGGTATACTTCACGGCAGCAAGAGTTACGTTCTTCAGGACGACGACGGGCAAATTCTTAACGCCCATTCGATAAGCGCAGGGCTTGACTACCCCGGCGTAGGACCAGAGCACGCGTATTGGGCTGAGACGAAGCGTGTTGAATATACCTCTGTCACCGATGATGAGGCCATTGCGGCTTTCCATGAACTCACGAGGATTGAAGGCATAATGCCGGCGCTTGAGTCGGCGCATGCTGTTGCAGAAGCCAAGAAGCGCGCCAGAGTTTTGGGTCGCAACTGCGTCATAGTCGTAAACCTGTCCGGTAGGGGGGATAAGGATCTGGACATTGTGTTGAGCCGTGACCAGCAGACACAATAGCCGTGTAATCTAAAAGTGGTTCGGTCAGGGACCTGGCCGGCGAACTTTGGTTTGATAGCAGGAGAAACGATCATCCCATCAGCAATCGAGGTTTTACTGTCATGAAAATTACCTGTTGCAGTAGCGTGACCTTCGGAAAAGAAGCTTTTGAGACGCTCGGTGACGTTAAAATCAGGGACGGGCGAAATCTCCTGCCAGCAGATGTTGCGGACGTGGATATATTGGTGGTGCGGTCTACGGCTAAGGTCGGCCGATCGCTTTTGGAGGGCAGCAGGGTGAGTTTTGTGGGCACAGCGACGATCGGTTTTGATCACATGGACACGGCATGGCTCGAGCGGACTGGAATCAAGTGGTGTCATGCTCCGGGATGCAATGCTGTGAGCGTGGCGGAGTATCTGGTGGCGGCGTTGCTTGCGCTGGGCAGGCGGCATGGGTTTAGACTGCGCGACAAGACAATTGGCGTAGTGGGAGCAGGCAATGTGGGATCAAGAGTAGCCGAGCGGTGCGAAATTATGGGAATGCGTGTTCTCAGGAACGATCCGCCTCTGGAGCGCCGACTGCGGGAGAAAGGCTCGCCGAAGGCGTCCGTTTTTGTTTCTCTGAACACGCTTCTGGAAGAATCGGACATAGTGACACTGCACGTGCCACTTGAGAAGGGTGGAGAGTTCCCAACCTGGCATATGGCGGACAGCCAGTTCATGGCGCGGATGAAGCGGGGCGCCATCTTGATTAACTCGTCAAGGGGAGCAGTGGTGGATACTGCTGCTCTTTTGGAGGAGTTGCGCTCGGGCCGGATACTTGACGCCGTGATTGATACGTGGGAGGGGGAGCCGGCCTTCTGCCTGGATTTGTTGGAGCGCATCTCGATTGGGACCCCACACATAGCAGGGTATTCTTTTGATGGGAAAGTGAACGGAACCATCATGGTGTATCGTGAGGCGTGCGTGTGGGCGGGTGCCAAGCCCACATGGGACGCTGACGCGATGCTGCCAGCGCCGGCCGTTCCGGTGATCAGTGCTGACTCCGGGGGCAGGGATGACGAGGACGTCCTGGGGGATGTCGTTTCCAGCGTGTATGACATAATGTACGACGATGCTGCAATGCGCGCAATGATTGGCGATACTTCCTGCACAGATGCCGCAGAACGCGGCCGCCGGTTCGAGCTGCTGCGAAAAAAATATCCGATTCGGCGAGAATTCAGATTTACAACCATAAGGGCAAAGAATTTTAGGCCGCAATTGGAAGCCAAGATCAGGGGGCTTGGCTTCAAGTTTGAGCGTATGGCGTCATGATGTCCGGATAGCAGCTTTTCACCAGCGTCACTGTGAAAAATGAACACAAGAATACGAATAGCCCAAATACGAGTTGTTCCTGAGAAGGGGAATTTAAAAGCCAATCACGAAAGGCTGATGAGCATTCTCGGCGAAGTGGCTGGCCAAAAAACCGACGTTGTTGTCACGCCGGAGTGTTTCATTGACGGATACGTTGCTACTGAGGCGAATGTGAGTGCTGAAGAACTGGGCCAATACGCCATTGACCCTCTGAAAAGTGATTACACAAGAGCCATCTCAAAATGGGCCAGCGAGGCCTCGGCATGGGTGATCCTGGGATGCAGCCGAATATCAGCAGACGGTGTCTACAACACAGCTATGATCTTTGATCGTAAAGGTGTTTTGGTAGGCATGTACGATAAGATTCACTGCCAAACACATGATAAAAAATATATTCCTGGGCGAAGCCTTCGAGTGTTTGATTCCGACTTTGGGCTGTTTGGTGTCATTATTTGTGCAGATCGGCGGTGTCCTGAGACAGTTCGATCGCTTGCCCTTCAGGGCGCAAGGATCATTTCCAATCCAACTTACGGGATGCATGACGAGCGGAATCTGCACATGATGCAGACCCGATCATACGAGAGCGAAGTGTTTATCGCCTTTACGCATCCGAAGCAGTCATTACTCACAGATCCGACCGGAAGGATTGTTTGCGACGACGCCCGGAAGGACGCGCATTATTCTGTGAACGAAATTGATCTGACGGAAGTTGACAGGGTCAGGCGGAACGAGAGTTCACATTTGAAGGATAGACGACCAGATGTCTACGTCTGCTGAATTAGCAACGAACTAGCTAGTTCAGGCTTTTGCGTCTATCGGGCTTTAGGTTTAATCGTTACAGCAATGAGATCACAGATGCTTTGCTGTAGGCACTCAGAGCATGTAACTGATGGTCCGGTCATCGGTCGTTGCCCACACTTGGGGGGCTCGTGCCAGTTTGGCGTTGCGGCATGGGGGGTTCTTTCAAGTTCAAAGTGTGTTTGCCGGGACGCGTAAGACGCAGTAGTTTTTGCCTCCGGCGGCCTGAAGGCGCGTGATATGAATAAAGTTCGCAATGTGGTTGTTGTTGGAGGAAGGCCCGTTGGGTCAGGCCTGCGCTCAGGGCGGCGCGGATGGGCATGAAACCGATGGTCGTGGCGCAGTCTAACTCTCTTGCCGGCAGAGCCACAGCCGTAGGGCGCGGCCACACTTCCAAAGCGGAGTTGCTATTCCTAGGTATCTTGATCCGAATGATCTGAGGCAGTGCCTAAGGATGGCAGACGGAGGAGATATCGCAGAAATGAGGAGGAAGTGAGGCCTTGAAGACAGTTTTTAGGGAGGAAAGTTGAGTTAACCAGGTGGGGGAATGAAAATGAAAATAGAAACGGGTCTGTTTGATCATATGGTGCTGCAAAGAAATCGCAAGAATGTGAGTGACGCCATTTTTTCGGGCAGCACAACCATCAACGGTGATGTGTTTGCAAGGGTCACAAGGGGCGGCAAGGTAGTTGAAGGCTGGAAGCGGCGTCTCGTTGGGACAGTTGCTGATGGCACGGTTAAGGGAAGACTCCATGGCATTCCCACTGGTGGCCCTTACGATATTGAGCTTTTCGTGTGTAAGCCCGAAGGAGGTCAAAGA
>CALETX010000013.1 GCA_937920455.1 uncultured bacterium | reverse complement strand
CAGTCGTCTCTGGTGCATTTTCGTTGACAACGGGTTGCTCCGCAAAGGCGAGGCTGAGGATGTGGAAGGAACTTTCGGAAGACACTTTGGAATGAATCTCAGGGTTGCGCGAGCCGGCAATCTGTTTCTTCGGAATCTGCGCGGTGTGACCGATCCGGAAGCCAAACGAAAAACCATAGGCCGAGTTTTTATTGAGGTGTTTGTCCGCGAGGCGCGAAAGGTGGGCAAGGTCGAGTATCTGGCGCAAGGGACGCTTTATCCGGACGTAATCGAAAGCAGCCCGGCCAGGGCAGGCCCTTCGGCCACTATCAAGAGCCACCATAATGTGGGCGGATTGCCGCCTGACCTCAAGTTCAAGCTTGTAGAACCTTTGAGGTGGCTGTTCAAGGACGAGGTTCGCGAGCTCGGCAGATCGCTGGGTCTGCCGGAAAGCATAATCAACCGCCAGCCGTTTCCGGGGCCTGGTCTTGCGGTTCGCATTCTTGGCGAAGTAACGGCGGACAGAGTGCGGCTCCTGCAGGAGGCGGACTGGCGGGTTCAGGAGGAAATGCGCAGGCTGAGGAATTACCGCCGTATATGGCAGTCCTTCGCGGTTCTACTGCCGGTACAAACGGTTGGGGTGATGGGCGACAGCAGAACTTATGAGAACGTGGTCGCGCTGCGCGTTGTGACAAGTTCTGATGGGATGACGGCGGATTGGTTCCGCGTTCCATACGAGACGCTGGCGCGTGTGTCGAACAGGATCATCAACGAGGTGCGCGGCGTGAACCGAGTCGTTTTTGACATCAGTTCCAAGCCTCCGGCAACGATCGAATGGGAGTGAAAGAAACGGCGCCCGGCCTTAGGTTCATGCTCAGAAGCGCAAGGGGGGGCGCCGCCCGGCGTCATCTACACTGTCCGAGGTTTGCGTAGCAATCAGGCGAATGAGAACGAAGTGGTGGATATGTTCGACAAGGTGATCTCAACACATCAGAGAACAGCATGGCGCAGGATGGGACGGCCGGCGCGGGAATAAGGCAGCAGGGCCCCTTGACGGGCTAGGGAGTGGAGACATGAGTGGTTACTCGACGATGAATTCCAGGGAGCGGGTGCTGGCGGCAATGCGGCGTCAGCCTGTGGACAGGGTGCCGACGGACATCTGGGCCACTTCGGAGGTTTTTGAAAAGCTCCAGAGGCATTTCGGAGAAGGGGTGGATGTGTGCGCCCTTCTTCACATAGATGGAATGGCTGGGGTAGGTCCGGAATATGTGGGGCCGCCGCCCAAGGCTCCTGCGGGGGAGTCCGCGGATATGTGGGGAATACGCACCAGGCCTGTGAAGTACCCAACCGGCATATATCACGAAACCTGCTTTCATCCTCTTGCGTTCGCAGAGACAATTGACGACCTCGACAAGTACACGTGGCCGCAGACTGCATGGTTCGACTATTCAAAAATGAAAGATGCGGCTGCAAGGGAGCGAGAGACAAAGGTGGTGCAATGCGGTTATATGGCTGTTTTCTACATGCACAACCTGCTGCGCGGCCTCGAGCAATCATTGATAGATCCCCTTGAGAACCCGGATTTCACACATGAGTTGCTAACGCGAATTTCGAATTTTCTTCTAGAAGATCACAGAAGGCGGTTCGAAGCTTGCGAGGGCCTTATAGACGTGGCGCAGGTTACGGACGATTATGGGAGTCAGAACGGACCATTGATCAGTCTGGAGACATTCAGGGAGTTCTACAAGCCGCATGTTGCGCGTTTCATAGCCTTGTGCAAGGAGTTCGGGATACTGGTGTTTCATCACGACGACGGAGCGATGAGGATGTTTCTCCCGGATCTTGTGGAGATGGGGATAGACATTTTGAATCCAGTGCAATGGACATGCCCCGGCATGGACATGGCGGAGCTCAAGATGGAGTTCGGCAACCGGCTGTGTTTTCATGGTGGGGTCGAGAACCAGCGCATTCTTCCGTTCGGCTCGCCTTCGGATGTGCGAGAAGAAGTGCGGCATTGCATTGACGCGCTGGCGTCTGATCGGACTGGTTATATCCTTGCGCCGTGCCACAATCTGCAGCCCGTGACACCGGTGGAGAACATCATTGCGATGTATGACGAGGCGTGGAACTACGGTAGATTCTGAACATTTCGGTCAGCGGCGCTTTCATCCTTGTGGGAGGCAAACTTTTTCACCTCGCTGATCATTGCCATGAGATTCTCTTCCGGGGTTTCGCGGCCTACCTGATCGCCGGTGCCGACTATCAGTCGGGGGTTGTCGCGGAATGCTGTCAATATTTCGCTGACCTCGCGTCGCACATCGTGCTCGGTACCGCGGATGAGGGTTGCGACTGTATGCACGTTGCCGTTCATGGTGGTCTTCCCTCGTAGCTGCCGTTCAACGGCGGCCAGCCCCTCTGCGCCGGCGACATCGCCGCCTGGCGGTCTTTCGAAGGGGCATACGCAATCCAGCCCCACTTCGGCGAAGTCCGCAATTGTTTCCATGCAACGGCCGTGAAAATGCAAATGCAGCAGACGGCCGCGGGCGTGAACGGTTTGGGAGACGGCCTGGATGACTGGCTTGTCCCATTTGCGCCAGAGGGCGGGGCCGAGGAGCGAGTTGCAGCTCCATGAACAACCGATGAAGAGGCTTTCACACGGGGTTCGGTCGCACAGTACTCTTGCGCGTTCTGCGAGCCATTCCTTGTAGCGGTCTCGGAGATAGAGCAGGAACCGCTCCATATCCGGATCGCAGAACTCCAATATGGCCGTCTCGAATCCGCCTTCCCTGGCGGAGGCGTAGAAATCGAAAAAAGGCAGGCCCAGAAACGCCTCCAGCAGGTAGGAGTCGCCCACTTCATTCCATGCTCGGATTATGCCGGAGACGTCCATGGAGGAAGGATCTCCGAAACTGAGGTATTCCCAGGCTTTGAGGTCTCGATGGAGGTCCTTCAGCGGACGCTCTACGATCCAGGAGGGCTCGTCACGCTGACTTCGTGTTGCCGATGTGAGCGTGCCGAACGGCGTTGAGATTTCGTCCTGCTGAAGAATGGTATTCTGGTCCAGCCACGTTTCGCGCCGCGAGTATCTGACATCCGGGAGCTGGAGCGAGCCGCAGGCGATGCCCCAGCCCTCGCAGTGGAAGTGCTCAAAAGTTTTTTTCAAGGCGATGTGGAAGGGGATCTCACGCGAAAAGGCGATCATGTCCAGGCCGAGAAGCTTCGCCGGGTAGTAAACCCAGAATTCGGGCGCGACCGGAGGGCGGTCGTTTGGAAGGCCCAGGTAAGCGTTCAGCATCCGCTGCTTGGGCGTGGCGTCTTTCACGGGGAATCCTTATTCACGGCGAGGAGCCGGCATTGAAGTTGGCGGGTGCATATAGATGGGCCGAGGAGGGTCCTTGGGGGGTCCGGATTTAAAGCGGTAATAGCCCAGGACGCCCACCGATTCAGCGGTGGGGCCGTGCTCAGCGGAAATGAGTGGCAGATCACGGACATTTCTCTTTGCAAGTGAGAGAAAGGCTTCACCATGAGGTGAAACGAGCATGTCCGCAATTCCGGCAACGCGTCCGGCAAGGGCTTCTGGGACGACGAGGCATGGGTTGAGGAGCGGAGTTGCGGACGTGTTATGCGCTTCATAGACGGCTACCCAAAGGCGGCCGCGGCGGGCGTCGCCTGCTACGGCTACACGGCGTTTGCCGGTTGCCAGGCCGATCTCCCACGCAAGCGCTTCACAGCTCGGGACTCCTATTACCGGGCGGCTTGTTGGCAGGGCCATTGCTTGGAACGACGCCAGAGACATTCTAAGACCGGAGAAACAGCCGGGCCCCAAACCGACACAGAAAAGCTCGATTTTGTCCAGAGAAAAGCCGATTGCGTTCATGAGATGTGGCAGGAAGACGCTCAGGTCTCTCCTCGCCGGGTTCTGGCCATCCCAGGAGATCGCTGCCATAGGCTGATCGTCCGCAAGGACCGCCAGGGAGCCGAATCTTGTTGACTGGTCCACTGCTAGTAGCAACATGGCGCAAACATTAGAGTTATTACTTTGCTTGTCAAATATTCGTATCAGGCATATATAAGAGGGGAAGTGGTGGTTTAGTTCGGACATCGGTTTTGTGAGACAAATGTTGAAGGGAGGGATGAGAGGGATGATCAATATTGTTTCTCGGATTGACGACCAGGTGAAGGTCAGCAACGTGATCGTCAGCGTTTCGGACAAGCAGGGGTTGGACAAGTTAGTGCCTTCGCTGCTGGAAATTAATCCGCACTTGCGGGTCTATTCCACCGGCGGCACATACCTTGCGCTTCGACAGATTCTTGGCGAGCAGCGATCATCGGACCATCTCATTTCTATTTCAGACTACACCGGTCAGCCGGAGATGCAGGGCGGTCTGGTAAAGACGCTGGATTACAAGATTTACATGGGAATTCTGAGCGAGACATACAACGATGCTCATGCGGCGGATTTGGCGCGGGTTAGAGGGGTTGCTTTCGACATGGTTGTTGTGAATCTTTATCCATTCAAGGCGACAGTCGCCGATAAGGGCGTGACACCGGAAAAAGCGCGGGCGAACATTGACATTGGTGGGCCTTGCATGGTGCGTGCGGCGGCGAAAAATTTCATAAGGGTGGCTGCCGTGACGGATCCTGCGGACTATTCGCGGATCGTTGCGGAACTGCGACAGAACGGCGGAAGAATTTCGTTGAGGACTCGCTTCGAGCTTGCAAGGAAGGCTTTTGCGCACACCGCGGAATATGACGCTGCTATAACGGAGTATCTGAACAGCATTACGCTGGATCGCGTTACTGGCTGTTACACGATGTCATGAGCAAGCGCGGTGGAAAGGGATTCTACGAGCTTAGCGTGCGCACGCGTTTCTCCGCGGCGCATTCCCTGAAGGATTATGACGGCAAGTGCGCCTCCCTTCACGGTCACAACTGGGAAGTGGAGGTGTGTGTGCGGGGGGGGCGGCTGAACAAGTCTGGGATGGTGGTGGATTTTGGCGATCTGAAGGAATGCGTGAGGAGGGTGGTTTCCAGGTTTGATCATTGTGACCTCCGGCAACTGGCGGAGTTCAGTAACGAAAACCCGACGTCTGAGAATCTCGCTCGCGCTGTTTACCGGGCTTTGGAAAGGGAAATACCGCGCGGGCGTTTCAGGCTGTGGAGAGTGATTGTGCGGGAAACACCGGATTCGTCGGCGGCCTACAGCGAGGCGGAGTAGCGTCGGTTTCCCAAGGCGGACTGATGGTTGATCTGCATACACATTCGACTTTCTCCGACGGCAGTCATACGCCGGAGGAGTTGGCCGGCATGGCAAAGAGGGCGGGACTCTATGCGCTGGCTTTGACCGACCACGACACGACGGCTGGTTTGGAACGGTTTACGGCCGCCTGTGCGGAGCAGGGAATAAAGGGTATTCCCGGCGTAGAGATCAGCGCGGACGTATCTCGCGGCACAATGCACATTCTCGGGTATTACGTGTCTGCCGATTACCCGGGGCTTTGTGTTGCTCTTGAGCGTATCAGGGAGGGGCGTTCGGACAGAAACGGGAAAATACTCGAAAAGCTTGCTTCCCTTGGCATGTCGGTCTCTATGGACGAAGTGTCTCGCTATGCAGGCGATGAGGTGGTGGGGCGGCCTCATGTGGCGCGGGCGATGGTTGAAAAGGGATATGTCAGGTCATGTGAGGAGGCTTTTGACAAGTATCTTGCCAAAGGGCGGCCAGCCTATGTGGATCGCTTTCGACTTTCTTCTTCCGACAGCGTACGGATCATTCGTGATGCCGGCGGGGTAGCGGTTCTTGCGCATCCGTTCACTTTGGAACTGGACAATGGCGGGCTCAGACGCATTGTGGCCGAACTCAGGGAATTCGGCTTGCAGGGCATTGAGGCGTATTATTCAGAACATTCCCAGGATCAGACGCGGCGGTATGTTGCGCTTGCGCGGGAAATGGGATTGTTGACGACCGGCGGCTCGGATTTTCACGGCGGAATTAATCCGGCGGTCAAGCTGGGTATAGGATTCGGCAATTTGTGTGTACCTGACAGGGTTGCCGACGATCTGTTGGCCGCAGCGGGAATGGGGTTCAAACCGGCGCGCCAAACAGGAGCTTGAACTTTCCAAAGGGGGCGCTAGTATCTGACGCGGTCATAACGAGGAGGCATTACAATGAGCGACGCTCGCAAGGAGAAAAACCCCTCATGTCCGTGTGCCTACGATGACTGCCCGCGCCACGGCATCTGCAAAGAGTGCAAAGAATACCATCATTCCCGCAATCAAAAGACCAGTTGCGAGAAGAAGAATAAGGACAGTTGCGAAGCATCTTGAGCTACGGCGCGTCGAAGGTGTAGCTTGTGCCCTGCGAATCGGCTGTTGCAGCGGCAGGGAATGGAGCAATGTTTTCTGTGCGCAAGAGTCTCTGGCGGGAACATATATTCGACCTCATACGGCGAACCGCAACAGACCTTCCGGCGGATGTCGAGAGGGCGATACGCCGAGCCCAGTTGAGGGAAAAGAGGGGCGGCAACGCCTGGTGGGTGCTTGGTGAGATTCTTCAGAACGTGAAGCTTGCCAGGCGCCATGACGCGCCGCTCTGTCAAGATACGGGGACTCTTTCGTTCTATTTTATTGTTCCGCCTGGATTCGATACCAATGCTCTGGTGGGGGCGACCAGAGAGGCGATAGCCATGGCGACGCGTGCGGGATATTTGCGGCAGAACGCTATTGATCCAGTTTCCGGCGTGCCGTATCAGACGAATGTCGCCCCCGGGTCGCCGGTTTTTTCGTTCAGACAAGGGGCGAGGAAGACAGTTGACGCGCGTCTCATAATGAAGGGAGGCGGGTCGGAGAATGTCAGCGCGCAGTATGTGTTGCCTGATGGCGAACTTGGCGCCGACCGTGACCTTGAGGGGGTTCGCAGGTGCATTCTCGACGCGATCTGGCAGGCGCAGGGCCAGGGTTGCGCGCCGGGAATACTTGGCGTGTGTGTCGGAGGGGACCGCGCTTCCGGATACGAGCATGCCAAGTCTCAGTTTCTCAGGAAGCTTAATGAACGTTCGCCCAACAGAACCCTTGCGCGGCTGGAAGCGTCGGTGATGTGGGATGCGAACAAGCTTGGCGTGGGGCCGATGGGGCTTGGGGGACGCACGACGGTTTTCGGTGTTCACATAGACGCGCTGAGCAGAGTGCCGGCGACGTACTTGGTGACGGTGTCGTACATGTGCTGGGCTCTCAGAAGAAGAGGCATGCTCCTTGGGCCAGAAGGCGGCCTGAAGCGCTGGCTGTACTGATGAGTAAGACGCTGGAATATCCGTTTACGGCTGCAAAGGTCAGAAGCCTGAAGCTGGGGCACAGAGTATGTGTGTCCGGGCTGATCTTTACAGGCCGCGACAAGTTCCACCGGTATTTGTTCCAAGGCGGTAAATCGCCGGTAAATCTCGCGGACGGTGCGATTTTCCATGCCGGGCCGGTGATGGCAAGGAAGCATGGAAAGTGGGTTGTGCTTTCGGCTGGGCCGACGACTTCCGCCAGGATGGATTCGTACATGCCCAGGCTGATAGAGCAACACAAGATAAGGGTTATTATTGGAAAGGGGGGCATGAGCGATGCTACCAGGCAGGCGTGCGCGAAGCATGGCTGTGTGTATCTGGAGGCGGTCGGCGGCGCGGCGGTGACAGTCGCGCAGTGCGTCAAGGATGTGTGTGGAGTCCATTTACTGGCTGAATTCGGTGAGGCGGAGGCTGTCTGGGCGCTGACCGTGAAGGGACTGAGAGCCGTCGTGGCAATTGACGCAATGGGCAGAAGTCTTCAAAAAAGAGTCCGGCAGTCCTCAAAGAGAATGCTTGCCAAGATGCTGAAATGAGGTTCGGCCAGCTGATGCGCATTATTTTCATGGGATCGTCTGATTTTTCATGCCGCTGTCTGGACGCTTTGGCTCGTTGTTCTAACCACTTGATATGCCTGGTTGTGACTCAGCCGGACAAACCGAAGGGCAGGCATCTGGTGCCGTCGCCATCGGCCATGAGGAAGAAAGCAGAAGAGATGGGTCTTCCGGTGATGACAGCCGAAGACGTCAACTCGTCGGAAAGCGAGGCTGCGCTGGCATCTCTCAAACCGGATGTGATTGTGGTGGTGGCTTTCGGTCAGATTCTCAAGAAGAATATCCTGACACTGCCGCCGCGCGGATGCGTGAACGTTCATGCCTCTCTCCTTCCACGATACAGGGGTGCGGCGCCGATTCAGTGGGCGATATTGAAAGGCGAAAAGGTCACCGGTGTTACGGTGATCAGTATGAACGAGCGTCTGGATGCCGGGGACATTCTGGGCCAGAAGCAGGTAGATATAGAAGAAGACGACACAGCCGGCACGTTACACGACAGACTGGCAACGGCCGGCGGCGAAATTCTGGCGCATGTGCTGGACGGCATGGAGAAGGGCAATGTCTTGCATCAAAAGCAGGACGATGCACTTGCCACATTTGCTCCAAAATTGCGCAGGGAAGATGGACGGATTGAATGGGGGCTTTCAGCAGCCGATCTGCATCTGCGGGTAAGGGCTTTCAACCCGTGGCCCGGTTGTTTTGCTGCAGCACCGGATGGAGAAGGTAATGTGAAGATATGGCGGACAAGAACAGAGGCGGGCACTGGCCAACCAGGAGAGATACTGGAGATTTCCGATGAAGGTCCTTTGGTTGCAACGGGTGACGGCGCGTTGAGGCTGCTGGAGGTGCAGCCGGAGGGCAAAAAGAGGATGGATGGCGCGTCTTATGTTAGAGGCAGACGGCTGGCCGCCGGGATGAGGTTCAGATGACAGGTAAAGCAAAAGGGAGTGATGCTGTTGCTGCGCAGCCGCCCACAACACAGAGGGTTGTCAAGGTGGAGCTTGGCGAGCGCAGTTACGACATAATTATCGGACAGCATCTTGAGATGGGGGGGCTCATAAAGGGTCTGCGTCCAAGCGTCGTGATGGTGGTTTCGGACTCTAATGTGGACGCACTGTATGGCGACCGGCTGGAATTTGAGCTGAAGACTGCAGGGGTGGCGTCGGCCAGGTTTGTGTTTCCAGCGGGCGAGAAGTCAAAGACCCTCTCGACTGTCGAACGCATATGCTGCGAGTGTGCGGAACGCGGCTTTGACAGGTCTTCAGTCGTTATTGCCCTGGGCGGGGGAGTAGTTGGGGATGTGGCTGGATTCGCTGCTGCAGTTTACGCAAGGGGCATCAGGCATGTTCAGATTCCAACCACCTTGCTGGCGATGGTTGACAGCTCAGTTGGGGGGAAGACCGCGGTAAATCTGCCGCAGGGCAAGAACCTTGTCGGCGCTTTTCATCAGCCTTCGGTAGTGGCTGCTGATATCGCGATGTTGCGGACGCTGCCGGACCGCGAGTACATGGCGGGTCTGGCGGAGGTCGTGAAGTACGGCGTGATATGGTCCGCCGACTTCTTCCGAGAGATCGAAAGGGAAGCCGGCCGCATTGCGGGCCGGGACGAGGAAATTCTCAGAGACGTTATCGCCGGTTGTTGCAGAATAAAGGCCGATGTTGTGGCGATTGACGAAAAGGAGGGAGGGGTAAGAGCAATCCTGAACTACGGCCACACTGTGGGCCATGCGATAGAAGCGGCCTCAGCCTACGAGTGTCTGCACGGCGAGGCGGTTGCGGCAGGAATGCTTTATGCCGCGCTGCTCTCAGAGCGCGTGAAGGGTTTTGTCATGCAGGATGTGCTCAGGATCGCGCGTTTGCTGCGTCAGTTCGGCATTGAACCCAAAAATGACGCAGTCTGGCGCGGCATGGCATGGAGCGACATCCGGCGCGCTATGGATGTTGACAAGAAGAAAAAGGGAGGCATTCCGAGGTGGATCCTTGTGGAGAGAATGGGTTCGGTGGTGTTTGGGTGCGAAGTTGAGGAGAGAGTTCTTGCTGAAACATGGGATGTTTTCAGGAGGGGCGGGCTTGACGGTTGATGACGTGGAGCAGCGGTTGTTCTGCGGTACAATGCGGCCGAGCCCCCCTGGGCAGTAGAATGAGAGGAGTGTTGCAGTGTCGTCTGTCAATGAATTGATGGTGCGCGAATATTTCGAGTCGCTAGGATATCTTGTGACCCAGCCCAGGAAATATGTTGTTCCGTCATGGCGCAAGCACTCGGATGAGGGTGCTGATCTGATCGTCATCAACCCGCGTGTCGGCGAACACAGGGTTCCGGATCATATTGTGTGGGGGACGTCGGAGCTTGCGAACATTGCCAGGGCTGTGGTGGGAATCAGGGGGTGGCACACTGAAAGATTCTACGCGTCTGTGATCCAGCAGACGCCATGGGTGTTCCGGTTCGTCGAGCCGGCGTTTGTAAGACATGCGGCGCGCCTGGCCGGCTCATCGGACATTGCAAGGATTCTATGCATTCCCAGGCTGCCGGCGTCGGGCGAGCTGAAGGACAGAACGATACGCGTGTTGAAGGAGAAAGGAATAGACGGCGTAATTTCATTTGAAACTATCCTCAACGAACTCATTGCATATGTGCAGCCCAACAGGAATTACGATAAGTCCGACCTGCTGCAGATACTGAGGATTCTGAAAATCTACGATCTGATAAAAGACCGGCAGCTTGACATGTTCTCGGTCAGTTTCCGAAGGAAATCTCGCTCGAAGATGACCGACGACGGGTCTCCCGCAGGAAGCTCCAGCAAGGAGCCTCCGCCGGCAACCCATTGATGCTGGTGCGGTTCTCATGAAGACCCTTGTTGTTGTCCACCCCGGCCAGAAGGCGGCGAGAGAAGAGCACGCCGACATTTCGACCGCCCGATTCCTGGTGCATGGTTGGGAGCAAACCGGCGGCAGTGGCGCGCCGAAGGATGAGTTGGCTGTTGTTTTCGTGAGACGTGTTGCTGGCTTGCGAACCACGGACAGTCTGACGCTTGCTGCATCCGATACTGATGCGCCCAATCTGTTCTCCCTGGATGTGCCTGCGTGTGTCGGCGATGGTTATCTGAAGAAGCTGACGCTGGAGTATGCAGTCCTTAACTGCTTTGACGCCGTGGCTTTTCTGCCTGGGGCGCGATTTGTTGACGCCGAGATTCTTCGGAAGTTGCTGGGTCCTATAAACAAGGGGGGTGCGGCATGCGTTGTGGCGGCTGAGAGCATGAGGGACTGCATGGGGAGATGGGCGGCGCGGACTTTCGACCTGCCCGTCGGCGATCCGTGGGAGCCGTGTCGCGCTTATTCGGTGAAAGCACTGGAAAGGATTCCGTATCAATCGTGCAGGGACAACGGACATCTGGATTTCGAGATTCTGCTTCAGATGATCAGGTGCGGGTTGACGGTAGTAGAGACCGAGGTGCGGGCAGGGAAGAGGAGTCGCCGGCAGGCCTGCGGCGTGAGTTCCAGGCTGTGGAGAGTCATTGGAGCGGCAGTTTCGACGCGGCTTCACGACATGGGCATTTTCTACCGCCGAAAGTATGATATTTCAGCGGGCGAGACGCATTACGAATTGAAACTCGGCTATCCTTCGTCACATACCTTTGCAATCGCCAGCGTGGAGGAGGGCGCGCGTGTTCTCGATCTGGCCTGCGGTTCCGGTGATGTTGCCGATGAGCTGCGCCGGAAAGGCTGCAGGGTGACCGGCATTGATCGAAGGCCGGCGGACGTCGGGCGGTTTGACAGGTTTGTACTGGCCGACCTTGAGATGGAGGAGCCTTTCGGCCATCTGGGAGAATTCGATTGGATACTGGCATTGGATTGCCTTGAGCATCTGAAGGAGCCAGAACGCCTCGTTTCTTTTCTGCGGAGACATTACTGCGCGCCTTCCACGCGGTTTCTTGTGACGGTTCCCAATGTCGCTTTTTTCCCCGTCCGGCTGGCGCTGCTTATCGGCCAGTTTAACTACGGCAGGATGGGGATTCTCGACCTTACGCACAAGAGGCTGTTCACATTCGGCTCGTTGCGCCGCATGCTGGAAGAAGCTGGTTGTATTGTTGAGTCAATGCGCGGCATTCCAGCTCCTTATTCCAAGGCATTTGGAAGAGGTTTCTTTCCGAGGTTATTGACGGGTCTGAACTTGCTGTTGATTCCGATCGCACCTGGCCTTTTTTCGTATCAGATAGCAGCCTTGTGCAGATTCAGGCCTGTCATCCGAAACGGATGAAAAAGCACCTGGGGCTTACTCGTTTGGCATGGCTGTGAGAGCATCGGAGTCGCTTTCAGCGGTGTTTTTTTGGAGCGCGAGTTCGAAGAGTGTATCGGAACGCGGTATGAGTATGAAGCGCTCTTTCAATTTTTCATATGCGTGAGGTGGGATTCTCGCCGTTCGTTCCACACACAGGAAGGCCTTGCCCCCTTTGGCCAGAGCCGACGCAATGAGTTCAGGATGTTCCTGGGCAACCAGAGGAACGGCGTCCCTTGCGCCGGCCTCCAGAAGCGATGCGGAACGATGTTCATGCCATGCGCCGGGAGTCCATTTGAACTTCGCCAATGGCCGTGGCGCAATCATTTTCGAGGCATATTCGACTTGGCGGGACAGCGGAACGAAGCGGATCTGTTTCTGGCGGGGGATAAAAAGGTCAAGATAGACCGGATCCAGCGTTGAAATCAGAATGCTGTTTGGCGGAATTTGCGAAGCCTCGACGGCGGCGGCTCTCCTGGACGGGATTGTCGCCGGAGCCGCGAGGCGGACGGCGCACGCGCCGGCAACGAACACTCCAAGTAATGGCAGACTCATACGATGCATTCGCTCCGAGCCGGCGCGTCCAAGAAGTCCTCCTGCAGCAGCTGCGAGGCATGATGCGAGGGGCAAATGGAAGCGCGATGCCGGGAAGAAATAGAACAGGTGGAGGAGCGAGACAAGCCCAACGCCACTGCAGACAAAACTCAGGCAATCCCGAAGTGGCGGCAGGATCTCAGAGCCATGTGACGTCTCGGAGATGCGCGGTTTCGCCTTGGAGATGCGAAGCATGAGTGCGCCGATGCTCGCAACAGCGACGGGCAGTGCGAGAGCGTAGAGAGCAACGCCAAGATTTGGAAGCAGATAGCGTGGCGAAAGCAGCAGGCGGCTGGCCTCATAAGGCACAGGGCACCAGAAGTGGTAGCCTGTTCTGAACGGAGATCCGAATATACGAACGTTATACATCATGTCGCATGCAAGGCATAATAACGACGGCACAATCAGGATGCATGCCGTCGGCAGCCTACAACCTGACGGCGCCACTTGTGGTATTGCCATTAGGAAGGGAATGGCGGCGAGGATGGCGGCCGGGCGCAACGCCCCTGCCATGCCAATGAGCACGCCGGCCGCAGCGTAACAACAGAGTAGCTGTTGTTTGTTCGACCGAACGACCATATAGACGACGGCCGCAGCTAGAAGCAGCGATGCGCATGGCACATCCGTCATTATCTCTGCGGACATTGCGCGGTAGTCTGGAAGAGCTGCCAGCGTAAGCGATGCGAACAGGCCTCCGAGCGGTCCTCCAAGATAACGGCCAATTCTGTATGCCTGCGTGAGTCCGAAGGCTGCGAGGGCTGTGACCACGAAAATAGCGTTGCCTGGCTCCGGACCCAGCAGTTTGTACATTGGAGCAAGGAGAAGAGAGAACCAGGGAGCATAGCGGGGAGGAAAGTCCTGATCGCACACCCTGATAAAATATCTGCCTTCGAATGCTATGCTGCGCGCGGCCGCCGTGTATTCCACCGAATCGGGCACGATCCTCAGTTCGGAGGCGACTTCAGGGCTGCGGTAGAAGAGGATCGCGCCGGCTACGAACACGGCGGCCAGCTCGAGATGGCGTGAGATGCGGTTGAGAGTATCCTGTTTTTTCATCAAAATGTCGTGGTTGCGAAGCGCGCCAGGAAATTTTCGAACACGATTCCCAGAATGCTGGCTCCCAGAGCAATGGCCGCCAGCAATAGCAGCGCAATGTAGAGCAGTTTTGCGCGTCTGGAGATGGGGTCATTATTCATCGTCTGTTCTGCCATTCATGGCTCCGGAAGGAGGAGGATTATCGTCGGAGTCAGAAGGAGTTGCGGTGTCATGCGGCAACAGCACTGGTTCCTCCAGGGCTTGAAAGCCGTTATGCCAGATCGTTACAGCATCGTTGATATATGTCCTTTCCAGCGGGGGCGGCATCTCGCGGTCGG
>CALETX010000012.1 GCA_937920455.1 uncultured bacterium | reverse complement strand
TGTGTCGCCCAACCCCAGGAGCAATCCGCCACCTCGCCGGACGAATTTTTCTAGTGCTTCACGAGCCAGCGGGTCAATCCGGCAAATGCCGTCCCCGATCACAACATCGGACTCCTCAATCATGGCGGCTGTTGCTTCTCTGTCAGTGACCCTCTTGATCTCGAATACGGGATCAGCCTTCTGGACAGGTCTGTGCGACTGGCTTTGGACATCCGAATAGCGGATCTGGCCTGTTTCGGCATCTCGGGCCAGGACGGCGGAACCTCCTGATGTCCTAGGTGAGGTCTGTTCACGGGATTGTCTGCTGGCCGCGAGTAGCGCGAGCTCGACGTAGCGGCTGTCGCGCCAGAGAGTGTTCCCGACCGATTCCTCATCGCCAGGGACGATAAGGAGGATTTTCAGGTTGGGCCTGGCTGGAACGATCCACTGGCGGATGTTGTCGAACGGGTATGATTCATCAAAGGTTTCGACTTTCAGCTCTACCATGCCGGCTATGCCGGCCGGAGGGACAAAGGCCAGGTCTATGGTGCGCTGTTCGCCAGCCTTGATCTCCAGTGGTATCCGGCGGTTTTCGATCGTCTGTCCGGAATGAATAATCTGGAAGGCGAGGGATGAAGCGGCAGAGTCGGTGCCGTAGTTTCGCAGCAGGACATAGAGATGGCAGACCCATCCAGGGAGAAGGATGCCTGCGCTCGATTCGCCCCCGACTATTGCGAGGTTTGGTTTCTCGGTGGACCTGTCCCTTATTTCGTAACATACGCTCTTAACATTCATCGCATTCATTTCACGTTTAAGGGGACGGAGCTCCTCAGAGGGGGGTATATCCTTGCGCGAAAGGTCGCCCAGCCAGATCAGGTGTCGGTTGCGTGCCGAGACGGCGCTGAAACGCTCAGCAGAGGCCTGGAGCGCATCCGCCACGCCCGCGTGCGCCTCCTGTAGTTCCAGGCTGTGCGCCTGCTTAGCGAGCCATTCGTTGGAAACGGGGCATGGCGGGGACAACATCGTGGGTCGTCCGCCGGGACTGCCGGCCAGGAGGATGATATCGCAATGATCGCCGTGCCGGAGCCTCTTCAGGAGCAGGGCGAGCCTGGAACGCATCTCATCCTCTCTTGATCCGGCTCCGTGTCTGAGAATCATGCTGCGGGTGTTGTCGTATAGGATAATCTGATGGAGCGTTCCTTCTCCGTGCGGGAGCGAGCCGTCAGCCGGCTTACGGAGCCGTACGAGGCCGGCGAGGGAGAGCACCGTGGCGACGATAGCAAGCGAGCGAAGCGCTATTATTGCGACAGCCTGCCATAGTTTTTTTCTACCTTCCTGTCTGATGGTTTGACGGAGGATGATGTTGGCGGACCACTTCACGACGGTCCGCCTGCGGCGGTAAAGCCAGTAAATCAGCGTTGGAACCGCCGCCGCTGCAAGCCATGCAAGAAATGTCCACGAACCAGCCGCGCTTATCATCACAGCAGAATGGCGCTGCGCCGCCTCAAGAATGCTCCAATGGCCTTGTATTCGTCCTCTCCGGCGGTGATCTGTGCGTACGCTATGGCCCGGCGCGCGCACACATCGCGTACGGCGTCGCAGTGCGCCGCAAAACGCCTGGCGTACGCCTCGCCCACAAGAAGCGGATCAACCGTCTCCGAACTGCCGTCCTCAATGTCCACAAACCGCGTCATGGTCGAGGAAGCCAGTGAGCGTTCCTCTGGATGGACAATCTGGAGGGCTATCGCATCGCACGAAAGAGACCGGAACCCGCTCAATGCCCTCCCGATCTGTTCGGGTTCGCCGATAAAATCTGAGATCACAACCACAAGCCCCCGCCGGCGAATCCTGGACTGCATCTGTCTGAGAGCGAATGTCCAGTCTACGGCACCCTCGGGCTTGCAAGATACGAGTCTTTCGTACAGAGCGATCAGGTGTTTCCGGCCCGATGCCGGTTCGTAGTGCTGAAGAAGCCGGTCCGAAAATAACGAGAGACCGAAGGAATCATTCTGGAGCAGCATCAGATACAAAATCACCGCTGCGGCTCGGACCGAACAGAGATGTTTGCTTGGGCCGCTTCCCTCGAACGTCATTGAGGCTGAAACGTCAACCGCCAGGTACAGGTCGAGATTCGTGGTTTCCTCGTATTCCCTGATCACATACCTGTTTGTTCTTGCCCAGACCCGCCAATCGAGATACTTGAGATTGTCTCCAGGATAGTACTGCCGATGCTGGAGAAAATCTGTTGAGAATGCCTTCAGAACTGATTTGTTGTCGCCCGGACGTTTTCCCTCGACTCTGTTCCTGGCAAAGAGCATCAGATCACGCACATGAACGGCCATTTCGGGCGATACTATGTCGGTCAATCCTGGGGAGGAGTTGCTCATCCGGCTTTCTTCTCAGGATACGGATTCCAGTATCCGATCAATAATCGAGGCCGAAGTCACCCCATCGGCCTCCGCGTTGAAGTTAACGATAATTCGGTGCCGCAGAACCGGATGCGCCACAGCACGGATATCCGCCTCGGAGATGTGCGGCCGTCCGTCCATAAATGCGCGCGCCTTGGCCCCTAGAATCAGATACTGGCCGGCGCGCGGGCCTGCGCCCCATTGAACGTAGCGCCGGACAAAATCCGGCACGGCGTCTTTTCCCTCCGCGCCGCGGTCGAGACGAGACATGCGGGCGATGCGCACTGCGTATTCGTAGACATGGTCCGGACACGACACATCCCTCACAAAACGCTGCAAGTCGAGAAGATCCTTTGCGTGGAGAACGATCTCAAGCTTTGCGCTGACATTACCAGTGGTTCGGCGCATGACCTCGATTTCTTCGGCCCGCTCAGGATAGACGACATTCAGGAAGAACATGAATCGGTCCTGCTGCGCTTCCGGCAGGTTGTACGTTCCTTCCTGCTCGATCGGATTCTGTGTGGCGAGCACGAAGAAAGGTTCCGGGAGCGCGTAGCTGGCGCGGCCGACGGTCACCTTGTGCTCCTGCATCGCTTCCAGGAGCGCGGCTTGGGTTTTTGGAGGTGTTCGGTTTATCTCGTCGGCGAGAACCATATTTGCGAAGATCGGACCCTCCATGAAGACGAACCGGCGCGAGCCATCTGGCTGCTCGGATATGATGTCAGATCCGGTAATATCGCTCGGCAGCAGATCGGGTGTGAACTGGATGCGTTTGAAGGTAAGGTCGAGCACTTTGGAAAAGGTGCTGACAAGAAGCGTTTTCGCGAGGCCGGGAACGCCCATCATGAGGCAGTGGCCGCCGGTGGCAATGGCCATCAAAACCTGTTCGATGATCTGTTCCTGTCCCACGATAACTTTCCCGACCTCAGCCTTCACCTGGCGGAGCTTTTCGACTAACGTATCGCGGAATGCCGCGTCATCCCGGACATTTTCTTCCATTGTTTGCATCTCCTTGAAGTTGTCCGCGCGCCTGATGCCGGACGCGACGGAATCTACAATTCGCCCGCCGCATACAAGAGTGCGTTTGCCACCAGTTGTTCCCACTGATCCCACTCCCAATACGGAACCGTACCCCCCGGGCACTTCGACGGATCGCCGAAAGGCGAGTTGAGAAATGCGATAACCCTGCCGACGTCTTTCTCCACCTCTTTTTCAAGCACCAGTTCCACGAGGAAAGGATATGCGCGGTCCGGTCCGTGCGCCTCCATGAGAACCTTCGGGTGGGCACCGGCTGGAAGCTCATCGGGACGCAACATGAGGATCGAACCAAGAGCATCCCGAGATTCTTCAGGCAGCAGGATAGCATTACCTTGCCTTACGAACACGCCGTTCCCTTCGAGGGCCGACCTTAGAACTCCCATGATCGCTTCCTGCTGATCCTGAGGCAGCGCGTTAACACGCACGACGTTGACCCTGGCAAAGGCGGCGTCAATCCACGACGACACCTGAGCGCGCTCTTCGTCGTCCAGATCAACAAATGTAGAACGCAACTCGAATTTGTGATCGTCGGTGACTTCTCCAATTCTGCTTTCGTCGAAAACTCCGCCAGTGACTGTGCCGGCCGGGAATGATTTAAAGACCGTGGAGCAGGCGGAGTCAAACCGCGCTTTGAGATCGTCGCTCATTCCCTCGTAAATCGAGCGCATGAAGCCCTTGCGGTCGGTTACTCGGCTTGCCGGCAGCGAGGATATCGCCGCGCGCATAGTTTCAGGAAGGGAATTCATTTCAAGAGCGAACGGCTCCCTTGGATCGCGTATGAAAGGTTTGAGAGTTTCCTTTTTCAGGCGGAGTTTATGCCAGGACAGAGCAACCGGCATGCGGGAAAGGTTAATTGCGGGCGCGTTAGCACCATTTCCCTTGAAGATCGGATGGTCGGGATCAGTCACTTTTATCTGCGCCACTGCACCGTCACGTCTGAGCTCGATTGAGTGGCTTTCGTAAACCACAGGGTCGAACGCGTTGAGAGGATGACCTTCCGGCGCGCTCACGGCATATGCGGACTCGCCGCCGAACGTCACGTAGCCTCCGCCTTGGGCGATGTATGAAGCCAGTATGGACTGGCCTACAAGCCGGGTGATATCGGTTTGGGCGTTACAGTTTATCACAGCACGGTAGCTGAACAGCCGCCTGAAATCGTAGGGAAACGCCGTCAGACCAAGTTTGTTGCACGGAAACCCGGGGGTATAGCCGATATTGTCGGAGGTAACGACAAGTTTGCGTCCATCGCGGGCGACCATTCGGTCAAATGCCTGTGGAAGCCTGTAATGCCGGCCGTGAGGACCCATAATCGTGAAAAGTTGGAAGCTATTGCGGTCGGGTCTGAGGTCGGGCGCAGGCGCGGGTATCCAGGGGCGCGCATCCACACGATCCAGCACCGCGAGCGGCTCGCCGCCTTGGAGATGCTCGTTTTTGCCGGTTGGATAGGCGCCAAGATGAAAATACTGGAAAGTGACCGTTCTCACCCTGACCCTTCCGTCGGCGTCCACCACCTCCACACGGGCGGCTATATCGAATTTCAGTGGCGTTTTTTCGTCAATCGGTATGCCGTCTGGCCGTTTTACGATGCCGGCAGCGTGTCTTGGCGCCTCGACGCGGAGATTGCGGACCGAAGGCATGGGTTCCAGCATGCGGACGGTTGCCGGCCTGCGTTCATGGAGGCCGTAAGTGGCCGTAGTTTCGAAGGTGACAGATCGAACGATCCTGTATGATGGACACACGGCGAAGTCTAATTCGAACGCTCCCGTGTTCGGGCCTTCTAGCACATTACGGCCGGTCAACTGGACGATCATGTGCGGGTCGGCAAAGTGTACCTTCTGCAGCCCTATTACTGGCAGGATGTATATCCGCGTGCGGAGAGGTCGGTCGCGGGTTATCAGCATGTTGTCGCCGAACCACTCCACTGTGGCGTTTCCGCAGTTATAGAGACACTGCACGTAGGCCGGGTCCATGAGGAACACAAGCCCCTCGCGCGTTCGGGGCGATGTCTGCGCGCTCCAGGCCTCCGCAATGTAGGGCGCATAGACGTAGTCGCCGCAGACGGTCTGCCCGCGTGGCGTTTGCTCGGCTATGCCGAGGATGTGCGGCCGCTGGCATTCCTGGTCAAGTTCGTCTGTGAAGATGCACATGTTGTGCATCCAGAACTGGGGCATCTTGGCATTGCCCTTCTTGTCCTTTTCCATATCTATGCTAAGGGTCACGTCGCACATGAAGTACGGTTTTCCGACGGGCATCCGGACAGTTCGCTCGATCTTGATGTTGCTTAGAAGGTCGCTTTTTATGCCGCTGTTGACCGCCTGAAGCCAGCCTTCGCTTGTGGTCCAGAACTTTACGGCCAGTTCATCTGGGCCCTGGCTAACAATGCGATAATCGAACCACTTGCGTCTGAACTCACTATAACGCCAGTCCTGTTCCCAGAAATTATCCTGAAGAAGCCCTTGGCCTCCCATCAGAAACTTCACAGTCTGGCGCGAAAGAATGTCGTTTCCCGTCGGCTTGAATATAAACCCAGACACACATGCCTGGTACGCGGGCAAAATGGTCATGCGGATGGACTCGGTGTCCATTACCACCGCCGTGTCGCCGTCTTCATCCGCAGTGATCTGCAGAGAGGATCGTTGATCCTCCTGCCCCAGTGCTGCCAGCGACACGGCCATCGCGGTCAGAAATATTCCTTTGGCAGATCTCACTTCTTCGCCTTGAAATCCAGTATCGCAACCTTGAAGAGTCCAAGTCCGTCGAGTTTGAACATCACTTTTCCCTCTTGGACGGACGCATCCAGTCTGACGGCTGCGGTTCGTGGCTCGCATGTCAGCGACCATGCCTGCGGCACG
>CALETX010000011.1 GCA_937920455.1 uncultured bacterium | reverse complement strand
ACTGCCAGGGATATTTCACACAGTATCTCACACACGACGGTTGGCAGCAGGAGACCTACCCGGACAGCGAACTGCACAAGCTTCCTCTCCGCCGCGCTGCGGACTCTTCCGGCCAGCCGCTTACTGTGTCCGTACGACTGCCTGAACGCGAGATGAAAGCTGCGGTATGGGAACTGGATGTTGGCAGGGTCCCCTTGCTACTGCTTGACACAAATATCCCAGAGAATCCGCCTGATATTCAGCGCGTTACAGCTCAACTTTACGCCGGCGACCGTCTAATGAGACTCCGCCAGGAGCTGCTTCTCGGGATTGGCGGTTTTCGCGCTGCTGTGGCAATGGGCTTCGACCCCCATGTTTGCCACATGAACGAGGGTCACGCAGCATTTGTGTGCCTAGCAAGAATAGCGCACCTTATGAAAACAACCGGCGCAGATCTCGCTACTGTGCTTGAAATCGTTCCACGAACCACCGTTTTCACAACCCACACTCCGGTTCCTGCCGGCAATGAGGCCTTCTCGCTCGACCTGATCAGACCTCACCTCAACGCATTGAAAGATGATCTGAAACTGGACCCAAACCAGATAATTCAATGGGGTCAGTCAACTGGATGGAATCCCAACGAACTCTCAATGACCGTCCTCGGACTGCGGATGGCTCATTACCGAAACGGCGTCAGCCGTCTTCACGGGGCAGTGGAACGCCGCATGTGGGCCCATCTGTGGCCCGGTTACCCTGAAAATGAAGTCCCAATTTTCCACGTGACAAACGGCATCCACGTGCCGTCGTGGATATCGTTGGAAAATGGCCGTCTTCTTGACAGATACCTGGGCGCGGAATGGCGTACGGGGCTTATTGACGATTCCCTTCTCAGTGCCATAGACACCATTCCAGACGAAGAGCTTTGGCGCGCTCACGAGCTCGGCAGAGCGCGTCTGGTGAGGGTTGCCAGAGAACTGTGCGAGCGGCAGATGGCGCTCCGCAACGCTCCGAGGGCCGAACTGTCTCAAACCAAATCAGTTCTTGATTATGATGTGCTCACCATCGGCTTCGCGCGAAGATTCGCCACTTATAAGAGAGCCACGCTGCTTCTGAAAGACTCTGAAAGGTTCATAAACATACTGAAGAATGAGGACAGACCGGTGCAAATCATTTTCGCCGGAAAGGCTCATCCCGCCGATGACGCCGGCAAGGATTTCATCCGCCAGATTGTAAGATTCGCACAGCGCGCTGATGTGAAGAGGCGTATGGTATTTCTTGAAAATTACGATATACGCGTGGCCCGATACCTCGTGCAGGGAGTGGATGTTTGGTTGAACACCCCGCGAAGGCCGCTCGAAGCCAGTGGAACGTCGGGCATGAAGGCCGCCGTTAATGGAGGACTTCATCTGAGCATCCTGGACGGCTGGTGGGATGAAGCATATTCCAAGGATTGCGGGTGGGCCATAGGACACGGCGAGGAGTATGACGACCCTGACTACCAGGACACCGTCGAGTCCCAGGCCTTGTACAACCTGCTGGAGAATGAGGTTATCCCACTATTCTATGACCGGCAATCATCCGATATTCCGGCAAAATGGATCGCTATGATGAAAGCATCTATAAAAATGGCTCTAGGCCATTTTTCCAGCCATCGAATGGTCTCGGAATATGACAGGCACGGCTACAAACCGGCTCAGGAAGCGTATAACCGGCTAATCGCCAATGAATGCGCTGCGGCTAAGAATCTCGTTCAACAGCGAAAACGCCTCGAGACGCTCTGGGGCAGGGTCCGTCTGGAAATGCCGGTCGTTGACAGAGATATATCTATGTTGCACGTGGGCGACTCCTTCAAGGTTTCCTCAGCAGTCCACTTGGGCGAGCTTCGGCCCGAAGAAGTCGAAGTCAGCGTTTATTATGGCCCGGTAAACGCGAAAAACGTCATCACGGAAAGCAAATGCGTTCCGATGACGCCAGGCGAGAAACGTGAGGACGGTGCAATAGTCTACACGCAGGAAATCACATGCCACACTACCGGTCAGCATGGTCTGACGACAAGGATCGTCCCGAAGGGCGAGGTCTGGCGATCCTGCGCGCCTGGCCTCATAATATGGGCTGACGGCGCTCTGCCATGAGGTCAGCAGCAAAATCACTCCTCAGACGCAAACCGCGCATCCTGGTCGCAACACCTGAGATAACCTATCTCCCCCAAGGCATGGGCAACATGGCCGACCGGCTTCATGCAAAAGCTGGCGGAATGGCCGATGTCTCAGCCGCGCTTGTGTCCGCGCTTTTCGATATGGGCGCCGATATCCACGTTGCCCTTCCCCATTATCGGCGCATGTTCCATGTGGACGTGGCTAATCTCATAAGCGAGGAACTGCGCCTCTACAAAAGCAAACTCCCGGAATCGCGCATTCACCTGGCGGAGGATCGGGTCTTCTACTACAAGGATAGCGTATATTCAAGCCATGACGCCGACCTCAAGGTGTCTCTGGCATTCCAGCGGGAGATCATCAACAACATCGTCCCTACTGTGCAGCCGGACATCATTCACTGCAACGATTGGATGACCGGACTGATTCCTGCCATGGGCAGACGGCTGAGCATTCCATGCCTATTCACCATACACAATATCCACACCTGTCATACCACCCTCGCGACAGTTGAAGATCGCGGCATAGATGCAGCGGAATTCTGGCGGTTTCTGTATTTTTCGAGAATGCCGTCAACTTATGAAGAAACACGCGACTCGAACCCTGTGGATTTACTTACCAGCGGAATATTTGCCGCGCATTTCATCAACACGGTCAGCCCGTCATTCTTGATCGAGATAATCGAAGGACGCCATCAGATAGTCCCCCCCCAAGTCAGACACGAGATTGCCCAGAAATTCCATGCAGGCTGCGCAACCGGAATCCTGAACGCGCCGGATTCATCATATAACCCGGAAACTGACCGTTGCCTCATTGAACGTTACACAGCGGCGACCCACCAGCAAGCGAAGCGCAGAAACAAGATCGCCCTTCAAAAACGTCTCGGCCTGACAGTGAACGAACGCGCGCCGCTTTTTCTCTGGCCTTCCAGACTCGACCCCACACAGAAAGGATGCCAGATCTTCGGAGAGGCGCTGCCCGCAATGATATCCCGCGAGGATCGAGACTCTCCTCAGATAGTCGTCGTGGCCAGCGGCGTCTACAGGCCGCGACTGCTCGATATCGTCTCATCTGCGGGCCTGGGCAGGAAGGTCGCAATACGCGAGTTTGATGAACCGCTCCAAAGGCTTGCCTTTGGGGCCGCTGACTTTGTCCTGATGCCGTCATCCTTCGAGCCATGTGGATTGCCACAGATGATCGGCTGCCTGTATGGTGCGCTGCCTGTGGCACACGACACAGGTGGACTTCACGACACGGTGGAACAGATGGACGTGAATAACCACTCAGGCAATGGGTTTCTTTTCAAGGTGTTCGACGCAAATGGCCTGTTGTGGGCTGTAGAACAGGCATTGAGGTTTCACGGACTGCCGGCTCGCGTCCGCGTATCAGAGATTGCGCGAGTTATGCGGCAAAGCATGAAAAGATTCACACATTCATCCACAGCGCGGCAGTACATTGATCTCTACGAAAGGATGCTCATGCGGCCGCTCCTCAGACATTTCTGATCAATCATGAAGAAATACGGCCGTGCAACAATCCTAGAGGATCCCTATCTGACACCGTACCTCCCTCATCTGCGCAGAAGACATGAGAAAGCCATGCTAACAGAACGCCGCCTAACTGGCGGCAAAATGACCTTGGCAGACTTCGCCAGCGGTCACGAGTATTTCGGCCTGCATCGCTCGCCAGGAGGATGGATCTTCCGCGAATGGGCTCCGCATGCCTCTGCAATCTTCCTGATCGGCGAATTTTCAGGATGGGAAGAGTCTGACGAATACTCGCTCAACAGAATCTCTGACTCTGGAGTTTGGGAAGGCGTGTTTCCTTCCGACCTTTTCAAACACGGCGATCTGTACAAACTCAAGGTTCATTGGCCAGGCGGAAGCGGGGAAAGATTGCCATCCTACGTCAGAAGGGTGGTACAGGATGAGAACACCAAGATCTTCAGCGCACAGGTCTGGGATCCTCCTGTGCCGTACCGGTGGAAATGCAGAATTCCGCCGCCGCGATTAGAGGCTCCGCTGATATATGAAGCGCACGTGGGCATGGCCCAGGAAAAGGAGGGCGTCGGAACATACGATGAGTTTAGGCTCGCAATCCTGCCGCGGATACTGATCGCCGGTTACAATACCATCCAACTTATGGCAATTATGGAGCATCCGTACTATGGCTCCTTCGGCTATCATGTCTCGAATTTTTTTGCGGCATCCTCGCGGTTCGGCACGCCTGAGGATCTCAAACGCCTCATTGATGAGGCACACATGATGGGCCTGCGAGTGATAATGGATCTGGTCCATTCCCACGCCGCAAACAATGAGGCCGAAGGTATTTCAAGATTTGATGGAACTCTCTATCAGTACTTCCATGCCGGCGAGAGAGGGCGCCATGTCGCCTGGGACTCCAGGTGCTTCGACTACGGCAAGACGGAGGTGCTCCACTTCCTCCTTTCCAATTGCCGATTCTGGCTCGACGAATACGGCATGGATGGGTTCAGATTCGACGGCGTAACCAGCATGATATACATGGACCACGGTCTAGGCCAGCCGTTCACCAGCTACGAAAGATACTTTGATGGCAACGTGGATGAGGACGCTATTGTTTACCTGACTCTTGCCAACAAGGTTGTGCATTCAGTCCGCCGCGGTGCAATAACAATCGCGGAGGACGTGAGCGGGATGCCGGGGCTGGCTGCTCCCAGCGAGGATGGAGGGTGCGGTTTTGACTACCGGCTTGCAATGGGCGTGCCGGATTGCTGGGAAAAACTCGTGACAGAGGTACCAGATGATGACTGGAACATGGGGTATATCTGGTTCGAGTTGACCAACCGTCGTCGTGACGAGCGCACAATCGGATACACGGAAAGCCACGATCAGGCGATCGTCGGCGGAAAAACAATCATCTTCCATCTCGCCGACAAGGAAATGTACACCCACATGAGAGTGTCGGACAACAGCCTCATTATTGACAGGGCGATGGCCCTGCACAAGATGGCAAGACTCGCAACCATTGCAACCGCGGGAGATGGTTATCTGAACTTTATGGGCAACGAGTTCGGCCATCCAGAGTGGGTAGACTTTCCACGAGAAGGCAACAACTGGTCCTACCGCTACGCTCGTAGACAGTGGCATCTAAGGGATGACCCCCTCCTGCGTTACCGCTTCCTCGCCGATTTCGACCGGGCGATGGTGCGTTTTGTGCGAAAGGCAGGCTTCCTGGGCTCAACACAGCCACGTCCCCTCGTCGTGGATGAGGTCAATAAGATTCTCGCTTTCGAGCGTGGAGGTTATTGTTTTCTTTTCAACTTCCATCCTGCCCGGCCCGCTGTAGACTATTTTGTAGAAATACCTTGCGCGTCATGCAGACTCCTGATGGACACCGATGAACCACGGTTCGGAGGGCATGGCCGGCTGAAACCGGATCAGACTTATTACGCTAGCCCTCACAACAAGTCCAATGCCCTGATCTGGGGCATAAAAGTCTATCTGCCGCCGAGGACCGCATTGGTCGCCGTTTTACAACAGGACTTCTCTTCAACAACGCGCGGCCGGATCAGGAATACGACCAAAAATCGTCAAAGATAAACCATTGCGTCGGATGCTTGATGATTCCGTCTTCCATGATACGCAGCAATCTGGCCTGTATATCCTGCCAAGGCACCCGACCGTCAGGCATGATCGGCTCATAAAGAATCATCTCGAAAGAATCATCCGGACGTCTGACCACAAAACCGGGCAGAAGTGACGCCTCGGTCAGACTGCAAAGCTTTGCGGGCCCCACTGGAAAAAAAGCCGGCGCGCCCATAAACTCAAACCGCCCGGAATGGCGCGTATAATCCCGGTCCCCAACCAGAGCAACCATTTCCCCTCTCCTAAGCGCCACTACAATTTCTCTCGCTGCCGATCCGATTGCAATGACATTGATCCCCCTGCTCCTGCGCCTGGCTTGGAAAAGTCGATCGGTCCTGCGATCGCTCATAGGCATTACTACTGCGTTGACCTTTATACCCATGTTGGCAATAAGAACTCCGCCGGTTTCCCAGTTCCCAAGATGAGCAGTGACTCCCAAAATGCCACGGCGCGCCATTATTACCCGATCCATTCTTTCCCGATCAGGAGATTTCACGAGCTTCACCAACTGTTGGGTTCGAGAACCGGTGAACCAGAAGAAATCCGCGAGATACTTGCCGAAATTTCTGAAAGTCTCGCGGGCCATGCAAAAGAGTTCTTCGTCATCGGCCGGCGAACCTGCGAACCGCCGGATTCTGCCGAGATTCGACATCACAGCCCGACGGCTGGCAGCGTTGCGCCGGAAAAGAACGTCAGAGCAAACACATGATATCCGATAACACCATCTGCGCGGAAGAGAACGCGCTGCGACGTCTGCCAGAACATAGGCGATGTGCCAATTCATTATTCAGCCACTATTCTTTTAGGTTCCTTCCGATGCGTCACTGTAGAAGACCCCATTTGTTGTTTCAAGCCGAAGCGTTCCTGAACGGGAGCCGGATGCAAAGCAAGCAGCAAAGATGCGTGCCAGACATCGCTTGACATTGCTGACGCTACAGACAATGTTGATCCAGCGGTATCGGAAAAAGGGTTGCAGGATCATGGCGCGGATTCTCATTTTTTATCTCATACGTAACAGTGGCCATCATGCCGCTGCCAAGGCGCTGGAGGCCGCTATAAGGCTCCTGAAGCCAAAAGCAGACATATTATGCATGGACCCTCTCGAATACATGCATCCCCGCCTCAGCGCAACGGTGACC
>CALETX010000010.1 GCA_937920455.1 uncultured bacterium | reverse complement strand
CTCTATCACGCGTTTTCCGGCAAAACCTATCAGGGCGCCCGGTTCGGCAATGTTGATATCGCCCACCATTGCAAAACTGGCAGAGACGCCTCCCGTGGTGGGATCCGTAAGAACTGAAATGTAAGGGATTCGCGCCTTGTGCAGTTTTGCAATTCCCGCGCAGGTTTTTGGCATTTGCATGAGGGATATGATGCCTTCATGCATTCTTGCGCCGCCTGATGCACTTACGATGATGTACGGGAGTTTATGCTTTAGCGCATAAGAGGATGCCAGATAGATTTTTTCCCCTGTGCCGCTTCCCAAACTGCCGCCTAGGAATCTGAAGTCCATGACTGCAAGCGTCACCTGTCTTCCGTGAAGCCTGCCATAGCCTGTCAAAACCGCCTCAAGAAGTCCTGTCTTGTCCCTTGCTTCCCTTGCTTTTTCGACATAGCTACCCTTGGCATCAACGAATTTGAGATGATCGGTTACAGTTATCTCAGGGTTCAGTTCCCGGAATGTCCCCTGATCTATAAGCATGTTGATTCGTTCCCAGGCGGTTAGCCTTTCGTGATATCCACATTTGGGGCACACCTTGCCGCTTCCTTGCCATTCCTCCTTGAAGATGTGGGCTGTGCAGGAAGAGCAGACGACCCAAAGTTCCTCCTTTGAGACAGGAGGCGGCGCGGTCTGTTTGGATTTTCTGAACCAACCCATTCAACGAGTCTCCTGTGGAATCTGCGAAGCTTCTCATCAAATCACCCAAAATCCATATACGCAAGAAAAAAAGCCTGTGCCATTGAAACACGGAAGGTACATGGTATCCCCCTTATCAGGATAAGATGTTTGGGTAAGGATAGGGCAGGAGGGGGTTGGATAGCCTTATTTTGAGCAGACACTGCTGCCTTTCCACCAAAATAACCCTTGGGAAATCCCCACCGCTCTTTGCGGCTTTAAACGCAGGCTGGCCGGTTATGACTCGCCGAGGCGGAACTCTCCCGGTTCCGGCGGATTTTTCAGCATGAGGCGGGCTATTTGGAACAGACGCCTTGCCATATCTTCGTTGCCGACCGAGCCATCAATCTCCAGCCACTGAAGCTTATCGCGGAAGCGACCAAAGTACCGGCAACATATTTCATTGCCTGCAGTCCCCCAATCGGTGACATTTGTTGGGGCATACACTCGACCTGGGGCTCCGGTCAGGCTGGTCTGCAACAGCTTTGCCAGGCTCTTGAGGGCCATTCTTTCGGTTCTAATTCTTGCCTGTATGGCGCGGTCATTGCATGCAGCAAGGAAAAGCTCGACGCAGTGCGCCTGAGCCGACGGACAAATAATAGCAACAGGCAACACCGGCGGTTGGTAAATTCCGGATCGTTCGGCCACCCTGCGCTGGACGTTAAGTTCCGGGCGCCTTTCGGTTATAAGGCGGTGTTCCAGAAGCAGGGCTTCCAACTCGGAACCTACGACAGACCACTCAAGATGGCGGATGCGCTCACGGATGCCCACAACTTTGGCAGGCAGAGAGGCTGCGGCACGGAAATAATCACCGAGGCGCCGGCGCAAATCAGCCGATTTTCCGACGTACAGACATCTTCCTTGACCGTCCGTCATGACATAAACGCCTGGACGTTGTGGAGCCGCTTCTATGATGGCACGGTCAAATGAGTATTTATGGAAAGAAGGCCGCCATATGCGCGATTCGAGAAGCCTGGTGATATCTGACCATACGAGGTTCCTGCGTGTCATTTCTTTCAGGACGGCCCAAAGCAGTTCCTCATAAGCGGTTGATGCCACATCTCCCGTATCGCAGGAGACTCCCAGTCCGAAAGCTTGAAGTATCTGGTCAAGAGAAGCGCGTGCCCTGAGTTCTTCGCGCAATGCAAGAGCAATGTCACGGAGACTGACTATTTTGAGGTCTGAGATGGCATATGAAGGCAGAATCTGCGCAAGGAGATCTCGCCATCCGGATCCCCATGTGAATATCCGGCCATAGGGGGGCGCGGCTGACAACAGGTGGTGGCGCAGATGAGCAATAGTCTGATCGGGTATGGAGAAACGAGACACATTTCCTCGCGCATCATGCTTTATGCTTCCGCCTTCAAAAAGCGCCACTCTATACGCCACCCTCCCCGAGGCAAGGCACGTGTCTGTCACCAACAGGCATATCCTGAAGCCTGGTGCAGTGGCTTCGCTTATCATGGCTTTGTCAGTGGCATGCGTTTGATGCGGCGTGTTATGTTTGCAATCGCGCGTAATACCGGTCTCCTCGGCCAGTAATGCCGAAATCGTCCTTGAAGCAGAATGTGTCAATCCGGCATTTCCTTGCCAAGGTATTTTCTGGTGCGTGTGTCAACTTTTATCCTGTCGCCGGTGGCTATGAACACGGGCACCATGACTTCAAGGCCACCTTCAAGGACGGCAGATTTGTATGCAGACGATTGTCCGCCTCTCTGCGGTGGGCCTGTCTGCTCAACTGTGAGTGGCACCGATTCTGGCAAGACAATGTCTAGGATCTTTCCTTCGAGGAAAAGAGCTCTGTATTCCACATTTTCCCTGAGAAACCATTTTTTTTCGCCTATCTGCTTGGCCGTAAGCCGCAACTCCTCGAAACTTTCCGAGTCGAGGAATACGTATTCGGTGTCGGTGGCATAGCTGAACTGGACATGCCGGTGGTCGAGTTCGGCGGTGGTTAGACGTTCGCTTTCTGGGAAAGTGCGTTCGTAAACGTGGCCTGTCTTGAGGTTCCGCAGTCGGGCGTGGGGCTTGTGTTTGGTCTTCGCGGTTCCGACAACGTGCACTTCTTCGACTTCGCACGGAACGCCGTCTATAACAAGGACCATTCCTGCCTTGATCTCGGATGGATCAATCGTCTGCATTTCGCTTCCCTCCTTTCTACGGATAGAACCGGAGGCCGACGGCTTGTCGGCTTGTGCCAGTAAACCTGTTGAGTGACGGCTGTGGATCCGCAGCCGCGCGGGACTGCGGACGGCGCCGTTTCTCACTCCTAGAGCATGGTGACGGCACATGGTATTGCAAGATGGTCGTCACTCCTGACTTAGGACGGCGGCGCATTATGTCTCGTGAACCAACGGCCATAACCAAAAGCTGTTTAATCAAACCAAGAGAATGTACAGTCCAGACGTGTTTCAGTCAAACTCGTGTTCTTTCAACTTCGCTACACAGGTTTGGCTGCAAAAACTCCTTTGTATTTGGCGATTCATGTGTCAAGAATGACCTCCCAATGAAGGTAAACGGCGTTAGATATGTGCATCAGGAAGAGGGAGCGAGTTTTCGCGATTGGTTCGCATTGTTGGCTCCCTTGGTTCTGATTGCTGCACTTGCTTTAGTGGGCAAGCTGCTTGGGGGGCGCGATTTTCTGTCGCCGGAACATGTTTCCGGCATTGTCCGTGCGCTTGGATGGAAGGGCCCACTGTTTCTGGCCATATTTGCAGTGGTGACACCAGTTTTTTTTATTCCCCGCTGGCCGGTCGCATTTGCAGCCGGCCTGCTTTACGGTTTATTGTGGGGAGGGCTGCTTGCGAACGCCGCCTCCACAGTTGGCGCTATTTTTCATTATCTGATGGCGCGCACATTGCTGGCGCCGGTAGCAGGCAGAATCATGCGGAGATATTCGTCCCTTTCGGGCTGGGTCTCGGGAGGAAAGGCTTTTTTTGCCCTCGTGCTTCTGAGGGCCTTTCCGTTCTCTAATTTCTCGGTCACAAACATGCTTGCCGGTGCGGTGCGAATGCCTTTGTTGCCATACGCCGCCGGCTCTTTTCTCGGCATGATTCCCTCTACGCTTCTCTACGCCGCGTGGGGTAAATGCGTGAAACAACCCTCGTTCCGCTACCAGGCCGCGGCATGGATCGTGCTCGCTGCCGTCATTGGAGCCGCGCTGCTTATCAGGAACAAGATTCGTCCCCCTGGACGGAATCATTCGTCGCCGCCGGACGGGATTGCCCGAGGAGACTAACTCATGTGAAGTCAGCGGAACGCGCTCTGGAATGGCGTCCGACAGACCGACCGTTTTTTTTCATGGCGATGACCATGATATAATCTTATGACCTTGCTTTGTCGCGCCACTTGTTTTAATCTAGTCTTTGTGACATGTGGGTTTCGCCAAGGCAGGTTGGGCATCTTGCTCGGAATGGTTTTGCTGGAGCATCTTGTTTCCGGGATCGCCTACGGTGGTATATTTGACGCCTGGCAGTGCAGGCTGAAGATCAGCTTTCCCGTATGGCCCGGCTCGGGATCTGTTACCAACGTGCCGGCGCTAGTGGCGCTTAGCACCAACATACTGAACTTCGACTATTCCCAGTTCGCTTCGTCATCCGGCGGAGACCTGCGCTTTGCTGAGTCGAATGGAACTGCTGCTTTGAACTACGAAATAGAGCGTTGGGACACAAACGGCGAATCCTATGTGTGGGTTGAAGTGCCGGAAATAGTCGGAACAGGGACCTATATTTGGGCCTACTGGGGGAATCCATCGGAGACCAATCCACTGCCCTGCACCACTAACGGAGCGGCATGGGACAGCGGGTATGTTGCGGTGTGGCACATGGGGGAGACCAATGCTATGGGCAAACTGCCGGACGCAACAACGAACTTGACACACGCAGGCCGCACTGGCGATGTGGCGACAACTGCCGCAAAGATCGGCTTTGGCCAGATTTTCGACGGCAACGGGGATTACCTCATCGCAGATATTCCGGGTGCCACTCTTCAGAGCCTTACGATCGAAGCGTGGATTCTCGCCACGAACGGAGGCGTGGTTTATAGCGAGCTTGGCCAGGGGGCGATAAACTCTGCGTGGCACGATTCACATATCGAGGTGATGCCGTCCGGGGAGATAAGAATAAGGGTCTGGAACAGTTCGGCAGTGTCTCTGGGCTTCTGGCCGACCGGCGCGTGGCATCACGTGGCGATGACATTTGACAACGGCACAGACCTTCTTGCCGGATATGTGGACGGGCGGCTTTGCGGGACGTTGACGTATGACAAGCAATATCCCGGCGATCTATGGTATGCGCTGGGGCCATCTGATTCGACGCACATAGGGGACGGATCCTACTATGACGGCTGGATGGACGAGGCGCGGATTTCTAGCTTGGCCAGGAGTTCCAATTGGATATGGGTCACTTGGATGACCGTGGCGTCAAACGGAATTTTTCCTGCTTACGGCGCTGTGGATTATGGCGCTCCGCGGATTGAGAACAGGGGCGCGACTGGCGTCACTGCCAATGCTGCGTGGTTGAATGGGTATATTACGGCAACCGGCAGAGAGGAAGCGGTCTGTACGGTTTACTGGGGCTCGTCGGATGCCGGCACAAACTGGGCAGCATGGAACTGGTCAACAACCGTGCCCGGAACGCATGGAACAGGACCGGTCATGGTGAATGTTTCTGGTCTTTCGGGTGGAGGGGCTTATTACTATCGCTGGACTGCTTCCAATTCGTTCGGCTTTGCACATGCTCGGAATTCTGAGTTTTTCTTTACCGATTACGTGTCCCTCCGCGCTGCAGACCCGACAGCTATGGAAAACGATCCGGGAACCGGCATGCCTGATCCCGGATCGTTCATGCTGAGCCGACCGGATTGGGCGACTAATATGCCGACAACAGTCTGGTACGCAATCGGCGGCACCGCATCGAATGGGGTTGACTACGAATGGATCGCAAGCAACGCCACGATCCAGGCTGGAGCCAGCAACGCCGTGGTGCATATTACTCCCATACTCCAGTCCGAGATCGAGGGAAACGAGACGGTAATTCTCACGCTTGGGGACGGTGCCTACAGGGTGGGTTCAGATAACTGCGCCACTGTGACAATCGTTGATGCTTCAACAGGGCCATGGTACGTGGCGCTGACGGGTAACGACTCGAACTCCGGCACGAATTGGGCGGAAGCGTTTCGGAGCATTTCCACTGCGTTGACTCATGCTGTTCACGGCGACACGGTTTACGTCTCGAATGGCATATACAATCTTGAAGCGCCTTTGGTCGTTTCGATGGGAGTGCTGGTGACCGGTGTTGGCGGTTCGGCTGACACGGTTCTCGACGGCGGAGGAACGACATATGTGCTGAGGATTGAGCATCCTGATGCGGAAGTTTGCGATTTCACGATACGTAACGGCAAGAATACCAACAGTAGCGGTGGTGGGGTTATTCTGACGGGCGGGAATCTCAAGAACTGCACAGTCACATCTAACTGCGTTGAAACTGTCGCTCCCGCACTCGGCGGTGGGATTTTCATGACCGGCGGTTTGGTGACCAACTGCCAGGTTATTGCGAACTCGTGCTGGAGCTCCAATAACGCCGTGGGCGGAGGCATTTGCGCGTCCGGAGGAGTTGTGGCCGCATGTATGATCGCAATGAACTCTCTCAATGGCCAGGCATATAATCGGTATGAAGTGAAGGGTGGCGGGGCTTTTCTTGACGGAGCCGCCGTTGCTCGCGGGTGTGTGGTGAGCGGAAACACAGTTTATACATATGGCTGGACACATTCGGCCGGGGGAGGACTTTATGTTACAGGAAACAGTGAAGTTGCCGATTGCCTTATATTGTTAAACGGGCTCCGGCCTGACGCTGCCAGTTGTGGCGCAGGTGTCTACCTTGCCGGAGGAATTGTCTCCAACTGTCACATCATCACCAATACCTGTTACAGCCACTACACCTTTGGGGGCGGT
>CALETX010000009.1 GCA_937920455.1 uncultured bacterium | reverse complement strand
ACAAACCACATTTGTTGCATTCAATCCCAGACGCTATTGTCGCAAAGCTCGGCGCTTTTCGCGAAATTGCAGGTCATCTTGCCACGATCACCTTCGAATGGCGGGACACGATTGAAGCGCGTGAGGTTCTTGAGTTTGATGAGGCGAAGGTGAAAGAAGAACTCTGTCTTTTTGCAAAGCGTGCGCGACAAGTTAGAAATCTAACTGTGCGGCGCAGCGAGGCTGCATGGTGTTCGTTTCGACGATGTTTTTACTACTTGAAGTTGCGTTCAGCCGCCCTTGTTTGTCTTGCTGACTTGTGATGATGTGGGCACCGCTTTCTGTCGAGACTGAAGCGATATCCGATTATAGGGATAGAAGATCAACATCTCGAGGGATACGCCGAGTCATGAATGTCGCCATCGTCAGTTGCGGGCTCGCACATGTGTGCCGCGGCATAGAAGCTTGGGCTTTGGATCTTGCCGAGGGGCTGGCCACAAGGTGGCGAGGAAGAAAGGATCAGCAGGTAACGCTTTTTTGCGGCTCGTCTCTCAAGAGCGAGGGTTGCTCGCTTAGTATTGTTGCGCCGTGCCTTCGCCGCGGCACACCGGCAAACCGGCTGATGACACGTCTGCTCTCACGAGCAGGGGGATGGCGGTTTGGGTTTGGGTCCGAATATCAGACCGAACAGACCACCATGGCACCATTCCTGATTCACAGGATACGAAAATTCGGGTGCGATATAGTCCACCTGCAGGATCCCTGGCTTGCATGGTTGCTACAGAAAGCTCGTAGAAAAGGTGGGCATCATGCGCGCGTGATCCTGGCCCACGGCACGGAAGAACCTATGGAGTTCCTTCAAAGGTTCGACTTCTTGCAGGAACTGTCGCCGCCATATGCTGACAGACATGCGGTGAGGCGAAATGTTTTCATGATTCCCAACTTCGTGGACACGAAGATGTTTTGTGGGCCGGTCGCGCAGGAAGAGAGACGCCTTTTGCGGAAAAAGTGGGGGCTGCCGCCGGATGCTTTTATTGCAGGCAGCGTGGGCGCCGTGGATTGCAGGCGCAAGAGGATGGATTTGCTTGTGAAGGAATTCTCTCGCATAAAGCCCGCTCCGAGCACCCTGCTTGCGATTGCGGGGGCGCGCACTGAAGAATCTCCTTTGGTGGAAAAAGAAGCCAGCCGAACAGGGTGCGACGCGCGTTTTTTCTACGATGTGCCGAGAGAATGCATGCCCGAATTCTACAAAATGCTGGACATATTCGTTCTGTTGGCGGAACGCGAGCTTTTTGGAATCGCTTTTATAGAAGCCATGGCATCGGGTATTCCCTGCGTGGCTCACGCAAATCCTGTGAGTGAATGGATCCTTGGCGAGGGAGGAATGTGCGTTGAAGCGGGGCGGGAGGGGGCGGTTGCCGCCGCAATTGCCGATGCGTCGGATGAAGGGCGGGCGCGAATTATGGGGCAGAGTGGACGGGAAAGGTGCGAAAAAATATTTTCACGAGAAAAAGTCGTTGGCCAGATAGCAGAGATGTATGAACGGGTCATGTGGCATAGATGAAGAAGATGCATGAGAGAGATGCTGGTTTCAGTCATAGTGCCTGCCTATAATGCGGAACGTTTCATCACCAGAGCGCTAGACTCGGTGTTGCGCAACCGGACTGTGCCGGAGATCCTTGTCGTGGATGATGGTTCATCTGACAACACGGCGAAAACTGCGCGTTCCTGGCTGACGAAACGCAGGACGCCTGGGAGGGTGCTAAGGCTAGATTGTAACATGGGCCCTGCATTTGCCAGGAATCGAGGGGTTGAAAATGCTTCTGGCGAATGGGTGGCTTTTCTTGACGCCGATGATGTGTGGTTGAAGGGCAAACTCGACATACAGGTGAACCGCGCCGAATCTGAGCCCGCAATTCATATGTGGTGTGGTGCGTTGAGCGGTTGGTCAAGGCTATCGGGTCGGCGGGGACGCGACACCGGCTGGCAAGAGCTTTTCCTTGAGGATTTTGTTACTTCCAATCCGGTTGCAACCTCGACGGTTATGATTCGGAAGGAGGTGCTAAAAGCTTCAGGGGGATTCGATGAAACATTATGCGGGCCGGAGGACTTCGATCTCTGGATTCGCGTAGCAAAGCGTCACAGAATCGGCTTGATCAATATGCCGCTTGCCATGCGTGGGGAAAGAAGGGACGCATTAAGTGGCAATGACGAAACATTTCTGCCGGAGATTCTGCGCGTTCTGGACAAGGCATTCGCGGCGGGAGGAGCTTTTGCGCCGCATCCGGAATGGCGCACAGCAGCTTTGTCGAATCAGTACTGGAATGCATCCTGGATGGCCTTCCTGCAAGGCTCCCGCGCGAGGGCGTTGTCGCTGCTGCTGCGCGCGTGGCTGCTGCATCTCAGGTCCTCGCTGCGTCCTCAAAGGGAGTGGATTCGGCTTGCAACGCGCTATCTCTTGGGGCGGCCCGAGAGGAGGAGATCATGAATCAGAGAGGCAGAGTATTTGCGAAGGCGGCAACGGCAGTCAGTTTGCCGGTCCCGAAATTTCTGGGTCCCTTTCTTCGCTGCGCCTACAGGACAGGTGTTTTCTGCGTCGAGGTTTGCATTTTGATACGAAAACTGTTTTGGACCGAGCCGTTGCTGCGCGCAATAGCAAGTTCAGTGGGTTGCAAGCTCAGAGTTGAGCGGCTTCCATATATACGTGGAAATGGCAAGCTGATTATCGGAGACGAAGTTACTCTGTCCGGGCGCAGTTGCTTCTATTTCATGAGGATGGGGGGCGTGGAGCCGCGCATTACGCTGGGGAGCAGGGTCTTTGTGGGGCATGGATGCACTTTCAGTTCGGGTCGTTCTATTACTGTGGGCAATGACGTGCTGATCGCCGCGGGTGTACGAATACACGACAACGACGGCCATCCTCTTGATCCAGAAAGACGGCTGCGGGGAGAAAAGATTTCGCTGGAGGAAACAGCAGAGGTTGTCATCGAAAATGGCGCATGGATCGGCGCGCAGGCCATAATACTGAAAGGCGTCAGGGTAGGGCAGAATTCCATTGTCGGCGCAGGCGCAGTGGTGACATCTGATGTGCCGGCCGACACGATTGTCGCCGGCAATCCTGCAAGAGCGGTAAAACATCTGTCAGGTGGCTGAGCAGTCAGAAAAAGGCCGTGTCAACAGTTCTCAATCGAGTTCCGTGACTGAATTAGAAGATTTGTGCGGCGATAGGGCATTCTGACCAGATTGCTGTGAGCGATGAAGATCCTCGTGTTCGCGAACATAGTGCCCACAAAATTGGGTGGTTACGAGGAGTTTGTAATCCGGCTGTCGGAAAAATGCGCTTTTGCCGGCGATAAATGTGTGATCGCGCTTGGCGGGCAGCCTTGCGAGTCGGCTGCACGCAAATGGCGCGAGGCTGGTCTTGAATGGGAAGTAGTGCCAGGCTGGACTGATGAGGAAGGGACGGAACATCCCTGGCGATTTATCGGTCCTGCGGTTCGGCTCGTACGAAAGCATAAGCCGGATGTTGTGGCCGTGAGATTCGGCAATGAGATGCCTGCTTGTGCGGTGGCGTTGATCTGCAAGCACTTGGCCGGAAGCCATTCCCGCTGGGTGTGGGAGCAGGACCAACAGATTGCCGATGCGGGTATTGTCGCGCGCCGAATATCGCGCATACGCTTTGTGGGGATGATATTCGATCATATCGTCGCGGTTTACAACGGAGGGCGCCGGAGCCTCGTTTCGAGGGGTGTGTCTGATGATCGGATATCAGTGATCTATAACGGGGTCAAAGAGCCAGCCCTGTCCCGGAAGCGCAGCCGGCTGCGCAGGGAAATCGGATGCGATGAATCAGAACTATTGATCGGCATGGTCTCGTCTCTGATTCCCCGGAAGAGAGTTGATGTGGCCATCAAGGCGTTTGCTTGTGCGCATCTCGATCGGGCGATGCTGGTAATAGTTGGCGGCGGGAATTTGAAAGCACCTCTTGAGGTTCAGGTTAAAAAGTCAGGTTTGGAAGGTCGCGTCCATTTTTTGGGACTGCGGCCCGATGTTGCTGAAATCATTGCTGAAACAGATATCTTTCTGCATACGTCATCGGCAGAGGCGTGCGCATATGTGATATGCGAGGCCATGGCCGTCGGCCTGCCTGTCATTGCTGCTGATTCAGGCGCTGCGCGCGAGCAGATTCTCGACGGGGAAACGGGGTTCGTCGTTCCGGCTGGCGACGCCGAACAGACTGCGGAGCGCCTGGCACGACTTGCGAGGGACCGGGAATTGCGCAGTAAACTAGGCGCTGCTGCGCGCGCGCGATGGAGCGAACTTTTCCGGGTGGAAACGATGGCCGCTGGATATCACGAAATGTATAAAAAAATGGCCGCCGGTTCGTGACGGCTGAGACGGAATGATGTGGAAGAGCATTTGAAGTGCCTCCCATTGTAATACATGTTGTGTCGAGTCTGAGACCGGGTGGGCTTGAGAGGCTTGTTGTTGACTGGACAATCGAAAGAGACGGCCGTTGGCCTGGGCGCACATTCGTCGCATGTCTCGACGCACCTGGCGAATGGGCTGCAAGTCTTGGTGAGAGGGTTGTTTGTCTCAACGCAGACCGAGCGCGTTTTCCGTGGGACCGCCGCGCAGCTGCTCGGCTGACCGAATATATCAGCCGTCTTGCCGGCGGCCGGCGAACTGTGCTGCATGCGCACAACCCCGCGGCGTGGCAGTATGCGGTTCTGGCCGGCAGCATGGGAGGGGCGGCTGTAGTTTACACCCAGCATGGTCCGAATCCTCACTGTAGAAGATGGCAGGACAGGTTGCGTTACCGCTTTCTTGCGCCCAGAACACACGCGATTGTGGCCGTCGCGAGAAATGTTGCAGATGCGATGGCGAAGCATCAGGGCATCAGGTCCGCCACCATCCGGTTGATCCCGAACGGGATCATCTGTCGTCATCCCCAGGAGAGGAAAAGGCCGCGGCCTGAGGACGTGATGGTGATCGGCTTTGTTGGACGGCTTTCGCATGAGAAGGGGACGGAGAGGCTGCTCAGAGCGTTCAGTGCTCTTGCAGGGCAGTCCTGTGCGTGGCCGGGTAAGAAGACCTGGGCTTTGTGGCTTATAGGAGACGGTCCCTCGAGGTGTGATCTGGAACAGGCTGTAAGCTTATTGCCGCAGCGGGTCCGCGAAAATGTGATGATAGCAGGCTATCGTGATGATATTCCGGAATGTCTGCAGGGGATGGATCTGTTCATCCTGCCGTCGTTGGCGGAAGGATGTTCAGTGGCTCTTCTGGAAGCCATGGCTGCCGGTGTGCCGGTTATGGCGACGCGGGTCGGCGATAATGAGGAAATACTCGACCATGGCAAGGTCGGTTTTTTGCTGGCTGACGATGAGAAAAAATGGCCGGAGCAGATTGTTGCGGTCTGTTCACAGCATGACCGAGTTGTCGGCATGGCACGGCAGGCGTTGGGTTGGGTGACCGAACACTATTCGGTTGAACGAGTACTTTCTGATTACGAAGCTGTGTACGATGAAGTGGCTCACACTGTCCAACCTGTTTCCAACGCCCTCTGAGCCGCTCCGGGGCCTTTATAATCTGCGGCTGTTTCGGAGTCTGGGGCACCGGGTGGATGTGCGGAATGTTTGTCCAGTATTCGGGTGGCGACGCAGGGTGCGCCAGTGGCACTGTCCTGTGCCGGGCGCACCGTTTACAACATATGTTCCAGTTCCGTACGTGCCCGTATTGAGCAGGCCTTTTAACTGGCGGTTGTTGATGATGGCGGTTCGGAAGAGTGTTGTTGAGTCTGGAGCCGACACAGTCTATGCGGCCTGGCTGTATCCCGATGGCGTTGCGGCGGCAGAGCTGGCGCGCAACACCGGCAAGAAGTGCTGGTTGATGGCATTGGGGAGCGATGTTGGCCATACAGCCCATCCACAGAGAGGGACACTCATTGTCGAATCGTGTAATGCAGTCGAAGGGGTTTTATGCGTGGCGCCACATCTGAAAGATGAGCTGGTGGAAGCAGGAGTGAGGGCAGATAAAGTTCATGTGGTGGCAAACGGCGTTGAGACGAATCTGTTTCATCCGCGTCCGAAGGCTGACGCGGTGGCACGGCTGAAGTCCTCCGGCGCCTGGCCCGTTGAGCTTGCTCAGGATGCAAAACTGGCAATTTTCGTCGGCAACATTGTGGAGGTAAAACGTCCTTTACTTTTGCTCGACGCATGGGCTCGTTACAGACGTCAGCAGAAAGATGGTGGCACAAATTCTGCCCTGTTGCTTTTGGGTCAGGGACCGTTGATGTCGTCGGTTCGTCATGAAATTCGCCGGCTGGGTCAGGAGGGTTGTGTTTTCGCGCTTGGAGCCAGGCCGCCGGAAGAGGTTGCTCTCTGGATGAACGCGGCGGACTGCTTGTGTCTGTGCAGCGCGCAGGAGGGCATGCCAAATGTGGTCCTGGAGGCCCTGGCCTCGGGGCTTCCGGTAGTGTCCACTGCGGCGGGAGCGGTGCCTGAAATTTTGAAGGATGTTGCGAACTCGATTGTGGTGTCCGAGACAAGGTCAGAAGATGCGCTTGCGGACCGGATTGCGGGAGCAATTGGATTTTGCCTTGCGAGGGCAGAGAGAGAACGCGCGGTTGAACGTGCTGTATTTTGGACGCGTTCGTGGGATGATATGGCCGGTGAGATTATTGGTCTGATAGGCGGAAAGAAAGCTTGATGTCGAAGCCTGGCATGGCCGGTAAGAGCGACGTTCTTGTTGGCGTTTTGACGGTCGCCGGCATTGCGATTGCATTTGCGCTGGCGGTTTCGGTGTATCGCGGATTAGGGCGACCGATGACAAGCGATGCTTTCTATTACCTTTCGATAGCCAGGAGCCTTGCTGAGGGCAAGGGGTATTTGTTGAAAGACGGCTACTGGCCGGATCGTCCGACGCTAAGCCGGTCGCCGGGCTGGCCTTTTACAGTGTCGCTGGTGCTATGGGCGGTTGGACCGTTAAATCCAGACCTGGCGATGCGGGTGTTATCTATTGTGTTTCATGCGGCGGGCGCTGCCCTCACAAGTGCGATTACATTCAGAGTCTTCAGGAGCGCGCCGGCCGCAGTGTGTGCCGGCGCGCTCCTTGCGGTACATCCCATTGGGCTTTATCTGGCCGATGAAGGTGCGTCAGAGCCGCTCTTTGTCACGCTTTCCTGCGCAGGGACGCTCCTTATGCTGGATGGCTGGATCGG
>CALETX010000008.1 GCA_937920455.1 uncultured bacterium | reverse complement strand
AAAAGAATCCCACCGCTTGCCTCTTTCCATCCCCTCCACGTGGCTGGAGAAGGCTTGTAGTTAATGGACGATTGCATTTCGATTATTTCACCCAGTATGCCTGACTTGATGACGGACATTGCGGCCAGAAACCAGCCGTCGAGCCGTCTGTTATGAAAGACGGTGAGTGATCGTTTCGCGCGGCGGGCTGCCCTAATCATGGCGAGTGCGTCCTCGTAGCGTGTTGCCATCGGCTTTTCCACGATGACATTCGATCCTGCCTTAAGCGCCTCGACTGCGATGGGCGCATGGAGATTGTGTGGCGTCACGACGGCGGTTATATCAGGTTTTTCCCGCGCCAGCATTTCCTTGTGGGAAGGATAAAATGTCGCGTTTGGAAACTTGTCCGCCGCCTTTTGCCGCAACGTCTCGTTAACATCGCATACGGCTGTGACCTCAATTCTGCCGGTGGCCTGCATCATTTCGCCATGCCACATTCCTATTCCACCGATGCCTATCACGGCGCCCCGTTTCTTCCCGCTCACGTTTGTGCCTCCTTATTGTCAATAACCGAATTTTTCCTTGAGAAACCGTCTGCTGATGGTTGCGCTTTCGATTGGCTCGATGCTGGTGTCGTCCTGCTCGATCATAATCCAGCGCGCCTTCCGAAGGTTTGGAATGACCTGCATTATGCGGGCAAAGTCAACCTTGCCCCTTCCAAGTTCAACCCACTGAGATCCGTTCCAATCCTTGAAATGGAGGTATCCGACGGCGTCAGCATGCCTGCTCAGGAACTCTGCAGGATCGCTTCCGCCCCGAAGCACCCACGCGACATCAACACACAAATCCGCTGCTTCAGGGTCGAGTTCTTGGATGAGGATGTCCATGCCGGTTTTGTTTTCAGCAACCCTCTGGAACTCGAAATCGTGATTGTGGTAATGGAGATGGATGCCGTGCTTGCGCAGCTCCCGGCCTGCCTTGTTCAAGATAGCAATTCCTTCTTTATAATCCCGCATGGAGCGCGATTCCCATGTCATAAAACCCGAGTTGCAGACATCCCGGCCGTTGAGGGCGTCCAGGTATCGGATGACTGGCTTGACGTCCAGCAGTTGTTTGAGGCCAACATGCATTCCTCCGAACCTCAGGTTTCTTTGCTCCAGTTTGCGGCGGAAGGCGTTGGGATCTTTCGGGCCGGATTCCACTGCCTCATAGCCAGCGGCGGCCACTGCATCCAGAATCAGATCCGCATCCGTGTCCGTGTTGTATTTCTTGCCGAAAACCAGAAGTTGCGAGCCGACCGGCGGGGCTGCCATATCTTAAGGATTCCTTTCTGCTCGTTTGTTCAGACTGACAACGCGGCCCTCTTTTGCAGACGTAAACGCGGCTTCTATAACGCGCACTGATCTGGTTACGCTCAGCGGGTCAACCGCCAAAGGGGCCCCGTTCAGCACGGCGTCGGCGAAATTTTCGTAAAACGACCGCCATCTCCCTGGAATCGTTGGTATTATGGTTTCGCTCTTGCCGTCATGAAGGCGGCCATAGTTGGAAGGATCCTCGCTTGCAGAGTCAATGTCTCCATTGATCATGGCCTGTTCCTGCGGGTCAAGTCCGTATTTCCTGAAAGTGCCGGCGGTGCCGAACGCATGGAACCGCGGCTTGGGAATGGCGGCCAGAGCAGAAACATCGCATACCGCTGTTTGGCCTCCAGCAAACTCGATCACAACCATAGCATGGCTCTCGACATCCGTGCCGGGCAGATCGTAATGCATGCGCGCGAAGACATTCACGGGATCGTCATTGAATAGCTGGATCGCCTGATCAATCATGTGGGCGCCAAGATCGTACAGTTTTCCGCCGCCCATATCGCGTCGGCCGCGCCAGCCTCCCCACGCTCCGAATCCCTGCCACGCCATTTCCAGCCACCTGAGACTTCCCAGCCGGCCTTCAGCCAACAGTTTTTTCAGAGTCAGAAAATCGCCGTCCCAGCGCCTGTTCTGAAAAACAGTTAGAATCCTTCTTGCTCTGCTGGCTTCTTCGATCATTTTTAGGCAGTCGGCTTGAGTGAGAGCCATGACCTTGTCGGTGACGACATGTTTGCCGGCGCGCAATGCGGCAATTGCCATTTCGGCATGTGTGCTGTTTGGCGTCGCCAGAACCACGGCGTCCACATCGGGGTCGGCGAGAACCTGATCGAAGCTTTCATATGCCTTGCAGCCTCTTTCCCTTCTGATGCGCTCGCGTGTTTGTGCGTCGCGGGAGGCAATGCCCCGCAGTTCGAGTTGGGGCACCAGGCCGATGAGATAGCTGTGAAAGGAGCGGCCAGCAAATCCGTACCCTATGACGGCCATTCTGACCGAGCGATTCGGCTTAGCCATATTCTGCTCCCTTCCACAAAACGCCACTTTCATCATTGGGTTTTGTCAGCGTAAGTCAACAAATATAAGATGCCAGGCCTGCTCCATTTGAAGGTGAGCCGGATATTGACGCGGTGGGCTGTGGTTTGATAAGAAGAGCAAGCCTTACGCGGGCGTTGCTTAGTGGTAAAGCTCCAGCCTTCCAAGCTGGAATCACGGGTTCGATTCCCGTCGCCCGCTCCAGTTATTGGACTCGTCCTCGTCTGATATGTCGGCGTGCGCCAGGGCCAACAGTACTGCCAACAGAATTCCCACTCCTCTGACTAGAAGCGGACTCCATATGGAGGCTACCGCAAACGAAATCAACGAGCCGACGACCCCCCAATAAGCAGCGCAAGCCCACGGCATGCGACAGTTCGCTGCGCGGATAAAGCCGGATGTCATGCCACCAGTCAGAATCGAAATGAAGGCAAGAAGCGCTGGAATCCCCATACTGGAACCGATTACCAGATAAAGGTTTTGGGAGTCGTGTTCCGACGTTTCACAAGGGGGGTTAGGCAGTGTGCCGTAGTATGAGCCTATGTTTTCCTGATAAAGATCTGGACCCACGCCACGCCATGGGAATTCGGCGATCATCGTCCCGGCAGCCTGCCATTCAATGTAACGCTGGGAAATGTTTCCTTCATCGTCGCAGAATCTGATGGATTCGTACAAAACGCGGGCATTGTCTCGCGGCAAATATGGCAGGATGCCAATAGCCAGGAGCCCTACGCAGACTGTGGTGACGACAAGATGCCATCGTCCCTTCGCGGCGGCTACTGCAAGACACCCTGCCGTGATGGCCAGAGCTGCACCGCCGGAAAGAAGGACAACGATTCCGGCAGCCACGATAACTGCAGCCCATATCCGCCATGCCGCGGATGGCGCATGAAGCGCCACGGAAAAGAGCAGCGGCACAACCATACCCAGATAACCCCCCAAGGCATTTCGGTTGGCAAATGTGCCACGAACGAGAAAAGCCGCCTCTGTGTCGGCAAAATATTGCCAAAGGGCTACCGCAAGCACTCCCGATGCGATGGCCGATATTGCCACGAGCAGATTGCGCATCTCGCGCCATGATCTCGTATGTGACCGAACCATAAGCCATGCAGCTCCGAAATACTCGAACATTTGGACCGCTTCCTTGATGGAGCGTAGTTTTGGAGGGATTCGAATTGTTGCCACTGCCACGAGCACGAGAAACAGGCCTAGGGCCGGCTCGACCCGAAATCGCTTAACACATCGCCTTGTGACGCAATCGTAAAGCCACAGGGCAAACAAGGACCAGATTACGGGATCTACAAGCGACAGATGGATTTTTGGGGCCACCTCGATTCCCACCTGAAGAGGTCCCAGAATGACGATGGCCAGCACTCCCCATTTCAACAGATTATTCGTCAACGCAGCAATGGCCACAGGATCTCCCAAAATTCATCGCACTTGATCATTTGCTCTCCGCATTGGCGGATCTTATTCCGGAAGGTGTTTCGACATCCACAGGCACATATTTCCTGTCGGTAGTGAGAAGAATCTGGTCTAGTTTAACACCATCTTCGCGGTTGGAGACGATAAGAACATGCTCGCCCTTTGTCAGTTTGAGGCATTTCAGATTCGGGGGCGCCTTTACCCAATGCCATGCTTTGTAGGTGCCGTCCTGCCCGAAGGCGAAGGGCGCTGAATCATCAATCTGCATAGTGAAAGAGTTACTGCATTCGCCATTCCACCAAACGCGACACCAGAGGATAAAATCGCCGTCCTTCTCAACAGTAAATCTGAAGACTGCGGAGCCGGAGTTGACCTTGGGCGGGTTTCCGCTTCCTTCTGGAATTTCAAGGTAGGCGTCGCCTGACGCGGCCTTCACCTTCTCCGCGTTCGTTGTAGTTGCGCCGACGATTATCATGGGTGCGGTGAGATTTTCGGCTGTCTCGGCTTCAATGCAGATGCGCTCGCACAGGCCGACCGGTGCAACTGCGGTCATGATCACAGCAGCCGTCAATCGTAACAGCATCATCCTGGTTTTCATGAGCTTCCTGCTCCTTCTATTACGTTCTCTCTGGACCGTCAATAAGATCGGAATAAAGTTTTTCCAAAGCGGACATCATTGCGCTCAGAGTGAAACGGTTGCGAACATGTTCTTTTGCCGCTCTTGCGATGTCTTCCCTGCCCTGTGGGTCACGAAGCAAGGAGCAAACCGCTTGGGCGATGGCATGAGGATTCCCCGGGGGCACGACGACTCCAAGGTTTTGTGAGGAGATAATCTCTGGGATACCACCAGCACTTGATGCCACCGCCGGAACACCAAGAGCCATTGCCTCAAGTAACGCGTAGGGCGCGCTTTCCCACCGCGAGGGCAGGACAAGAACGGTAAATGCCGTTATTATTGACCTGGCATCAGCCACCGCGCCAAGAAAAACGCAGTTACAGGCAACGCCCATCTGCCTTGCTTCTCGGAGAAGTTTTTCTCTCATCGGGCCGTCGCCGACGGCGAGGAATGTGGTGCCGGGGAACTCGCGGAGTATCTGCGGTGCTGCTCGTATCAGATACTCGACTCCTTTCTGGGGCGCCAGTCTGCCAACGAACCCGACCACATTGGCCGAGGCGGCTATGCCCAGTCGGCAACGCGTCTCGATGGGATCTGTGGAAAGGCTGGCGAGCGCCTCACTATCCACGCCGTTTCGGATCACGAGGAGTCTGCCCGGGCTTATGCCGACGCGGATTGCGGCTTCTTTTTCGGATTCCGACACGCAGATGATTTTTGAAGTAGTTCGGGAAAGGGCCAGTTCTGTCACTGCTGCTGCCAGCCTCAGAAGGATGTGGGTTCTGATCTGGAATGGGAATACATGTGGGGTGTGGACAACGGCGCAAACACCAGCAAGAGCGGCAGCGGCCCGTCCAATTATTCCGGCCTTTGTGCTGTGCGTGTGGATAAGCGCTGGTTTCTGTTCTGTGAGGAAGGATCTAAGAGCCAGGATAGCCCGCAGGTCTGCTGCAGGACTGATGGCACGCCTCATCGGAAATGAACGAACATCCACTCCGCTATTTGCCAGTTGTTGTGCGTCGTGTTCAAAAAAATGGTCCCTCGTCATTGAGCAGAAGAGTGATGGGGCATACGAACGGTGGTCAAGATGTGACAACACATCCACCACGTGCCGGCGCACTCCGCCAGTCGTTGACTCAACTACGTGTGTTATGCGAT
>CALETX010000007.1 GCA_937920455.1 uncultured bacterium | reverse complement strand
GTCATAGCAAATGGTCCGGTCGAAATGCGCGGGACTTACCATCTGGCCGGAGGGACCGCCAACCTGCACGGCAGCCGCGTCCGACGCGTCGGCCATCGCAAGCAACTCTTTGAGCTTGATGCCAAATGGGACCTCATAGACGCCCGGCCGGTGGCAATCGCCGGAGATGCTTAGCAGTTTGGTTCCCGGGCTGCCTTTGCTGCCCATCTGAGCGAACCAGCCTGGACCATGGTCGAGTATTTTGGCGGCGCACGCAAAGGTCTCGACATTGTTAACCACTGTGGGGCAACGGAGGAAGCCTTTCTGCGCAGGGAATGGCGGACGATTCTTTGGATCTCCCCGCGTTCCCTCGCAGGAGCTTATAAGAGAAGTTTCCTCGCCACAGACGTATGCTCCGGCGCCCATCTGCACACGGATGTCAAAATCGAAGTCCTCTTTTCCAAGGATGCGGGGTCCGAGGAGGCCAGCAGTTCTCCTTTCCTCGATGATCTTTTCCAGGAAAGCGCGAAGGTATGCATATTCGCCTCGGAGATATACAATGCCAGATTTCGCGCCGATCGCATACCCTGCGATGGTCATCCCCTCAATGAAAAGGTGTGGGCATTCGGTAAGCAGAACGCGGTCCTTGAATGTGCCTGGTTCACCTTCGTCGGCGTTGCACAGAACATAACGTTCGGAGCCTTCTGCCTGGCGAGCAAAGTCCCATTTCATGCCGGTAGGAAAACCTGCGCCGCCTCTGCCCCTGAGCCGTGATGTCTTGATATCGCGTATGACTTCCGCCGGCGTCATAGCCAGGGCCTTCTTTAGAGCGGAACCGGGCTGAAAGTCCGAGAAGATGACCGGGCCGCGTTGACGGATATTGTTTGTCACCATTGAGCGGACAAGAGGATGCGCGTTGTTTCCGTCGCCGAAAGCGGCGATGAGATCTTCGGGTGCTGAACCGCTCCTGAGTTCACGGACTATTTTTCTGGCCTTATCGGCATCAAGACATGTGAAAATTGTCTCGTTTATCATTGCGGCTGGAGCCTGGTCGGACATGCCGATGCATGGCGTCCATTCAATCGTGAAGAGCTGGTCGGGAGTTGTCTCACCGAACTTGACGCCCAGCTCCGATACCAGGGCGTCGGCGATTTCGGCGGCGCCTTTCATCATGTCAATAACGTCGTTGCACAGGCGGATTACATAACGCCCTTTTGGTTTGGTTGACAGGAAGGCATAAAATGTCACCAGCCCCTCCACATCAACTCTTGGGATGTTCATTTCCCGGCTTATGGCGGTGATTGCCTCTGGCGAAACGCAGCCGAAGCGCGCCTGAACTTCCCTGGCTATATCCAGCAGCCGGGTGGGGTCGCGGTTAATTCTGGAGCTGTATTCCGTGATAAACGAAGCAACATTGTTGGTCATGTTTTCCCTCGGGCAGCCCTATCTTGTCGCTTTTGCTGTTTACGAATCAGTGCGGCAGACGACGCCCACTGAAATAACGGTGGACAACCTTGAATGAATATGAACGATTTGTCAACAAGATAACGATTTGATCTAACCGGTTGCATGGATAAGCATTCGCAACAGGGAGGATTTATGCGCAACCGTTCGCCTCGAATACGCAACAGCCCATAAATACGGTTGACGGCGCCAAGCGGCTTGGGCAGGTTGAAGGCAAAGGCGGCGATGGCCAGAGATTGAAAGGAGCCGGATGCGAAGGCATGCAGTCATGACGTGGCTGTGGGTTCTCTCGCTTATTTCCGCAACTGCCCTGTGCGTATTGGCTCTCGTGCTAAGCGAGGTGAATCTGGACGAGGGGTGGTATCTTTATGCGGCGCGGCTTGTTTCGCGTGGTCTGCTGCCATACGTTGATTTTTCATTTACCCAGGGGCCTGTCTTGCCTTTTGTTTACTCGGCTGGGGAGCCTTTTGTTCGAGTGTGGGGCGTGCTGGGCGGTCGTTGGTTGTCTCTTGCTTTTGGCGTGGCCTCGTGTGTCTGTGCTGCATTTTTGGCCACTCGTATTGTGAGCAAGGAGCACCGCTGGGCTGCAGCGTGGTTCACGGTAACGCTTGTTCTTATGAACGCTTACCAGGTCTCTTTCTTCGCGATTGTGAAAACCTATTCACTGGCGGCTTTCCTCCTGACAACGGGTTTCCTTTGTTTTACTTTGGCTGCCGGAAGGCGGAACATACTGGTTGCAATCTTGAGCGGCGTTTTCTTTGCCGCTGCCATTGCCACCCGTCTCTCGGCTGTTGCTGCTCCCCTGGCAGCGCTTTCTGCCTTGGCATGGCACGGTTTAGCGAAGCGCCAAAGAGATTGGGGTTTGTTCAAGATCGCTTTGGCCGCGGCGATTTCAACTTTTGTGGCATCGCTGGCGGCTTTTTTGCCTTTTCTCTTGAAGTCGCCAGAAGCGGTAAGGTTTGGTCTGTACGAATATCATGCTGCTCGCTCTGCAGGCGGCTTTTTGAGCATAACGGCTTACAAAGCGGGGTTTGTTTCAAGACTTATTCAGGATTATTTTGCGGCATTTTCCCTTGCAGTAATGATGGGATGTTATTTGATTTTGAGCCGGATCAAGGGACGGACGTGGTCTGACAGCGCATTGCCTGACAGTGCTTCAGACACGGCCCGCGCGCAAACCCCTTCCGATCTCTCCAGCATGATTGCTTGCGCTGGATGGCTGGGTGTCTTGGGGGTGACGGCGTTGCATTTTGCTGCTCCGTTCCCGTATGATGATTACCAGACCTTCATTTTTCCATTGGCGGCAGCGTTGCTATCAGCGGAAATCACAAGACGTATCGGAGGGGTGTTGCAGACTTTGCGTTGCGGTCCGGATGATCGAGAGCGCATCTGGTGTGTGGGCATGGCGATGATATTCTTGATTTCGGCAGGGGCGGCATTCTCCTCGCCGGTGACTCATTCCTGGTTTGTTGGGCAGCGCGACAGGCTTTGGTGGCCTTTAAGAGAGGAGACGTCTCTAGGCCGACTTCGCCGCGCGTCCCGCATGATCAAGGAGCTTTGCGGGCCGGACCGGCTTGTTCTGACCCAGGACACTTATCTGGCTGTTGATGCCGGATTGGATGTTCCGCGCGGCATGGAGATGGGTCCGTTTTGCTATTTTCCAGACTGGCCGCGCGACAGGGCGGAGAGACTTCATGTGCTTAATCGTGAAATGATGATGGAACTTCTCTTATCAACCGAAGCCTCGGTGGCCGCCCTTAGCGGCTACGGCCTTGCTGTGAGATCGCCTGAGATTGTCGAGCTGCCTGGCGAAGAGCAGAGGGAACTGCGAGCAATCATTGAAGAAAGATATCGCCTTGTTCATACCGTCCGGCGTTTTGGGCATGCTG
>CALETX010000006.1 GCA_937920455.1 uncultured bacterium | reverse complement strand
TACAAGGATAAGAGCCACACTGGGGGGGATTTGGACTGTTCGGGCCATAGGGCAAATCATAGCCTGATACGAATTGGAGGCAGGATGCACAAGGGTTCTGACTGCTGGCTGCGTGTTTTCTGTTATTCTGCCTTGGGATGTCTCGCCATGTATATGGTCTCGCTTGCGTCGGGCGAATCGCTTGCGCCCGAAGGGTGGGCCGTAAAAGAGGCGCCCATAAGATTCAGGATCGGTCTGGCTGGATCCCCAACGCATGCTTCGGCTGGATATTTCATGGTTGTTCCAGATGGAGGACTTCTTCCCGGCCCTTTCCCGCAAGCGCATGTGGTCTCAGGTGGGAAGAGCGTGCCTGCGTATGTATTGTGGCACAGTCGCCAGGCCGGCCTTGGAATAATTTTTGAGAGTTCTGGCATTGGCGCAAACGCTGACGTTTACGTTTCGGGCGGCGACCGGCTGAGGTTATGGACTCCGGAAAGTAATCTGACTCCAAGCGCCCTGCTTTGCGCCCAACCGGGTGTCGCGTCGCTGGAGTCAGCACGTACTTTGGGGAGATTGGGTCAGGTTGGGGCCGGCGTTCATTTCCGCAACCACGCCGGCAATCCGCGCGCGCCTTTGTGTTTGCAGGGAGATTTAAGCGGAAGGCCTCCGCCCACTTCGTTTTACTTGCTAGCTTACGTGGTGGTGTCGGACCCTGGGCCGACGTGGGTGGCGCCGGTAATCAGAGGCGGTTCGGTTGAAGTGAAACTGGACGGTCGTGTTCTTTCTTTGCAAAAGAAAAGTGACAAGTTTGGCGGCACTGGGCAGATGGTTGACTTGTCCAAAGGGATACACAAGGTTGAGATATTCGCGGCCGGTGGGCCTGGTACGGACTACACCCAGGACGGCCTGGTGGTGATGACATGGAAAACGCCGAAGGATACGCCAGAAAGTCTGGGGGGAGTCTACGGCAAGAATTCGCCTTATCCAGGACAGCCGCGTCAGGACAGCCGCATCATAATGGAAAGAGAGATCGTAAAGAGCGGAGACGTCAGAATTCGAGAGGTAAATCTCCGCGACGGCGCTCCTGCTGCATATTTCACTTTCGAACCGCGCGATGTTTTCTGGTTTGAGGGAGAGACGCCAAGTGTGGTGTATAGTTTTGTCGCCCTTAGTGCCGGACATCCCACCAACGCAATCTACACGTGGAACTTTGGAGGCAAGGCAAATCCGAGGGGTCAGAAAATCCACTGGTTTCTGGAAGGACTCAAGGAACATACGGTGACCCTGACCGTCTCTGCCGGCGGCAAGAGTTCCAAATGCGCACTGCCCGTGTTTGCGTATTCGACTGTCAAATCGAGTCTGGAGAACAGTTCGACCAGAGAAACCTTCAGAACGGCCTGTCTGAGCATGATACGCTCGTATCCCGAGGATGCTGATCCATCGGCCGATTGGACCCCTAGCATGTGGAAGACTTTTTTTGACGTTCAGGAGATTGGGAGGGGATATGGACTGCTTCATGAAGTGCTGGTGAAGAGGTGGAAGTTCTTCAAGCCCAAGATACCTCCGGACAAGGTGGTAATCCTCCAAGACGCATATTTCCATTCGGCGTGCTATCGCGATCCTGATGCGGCGCTCGAATGGTTGAAGGAAGCCGAACGGGGGACGAGAGAGCCGGCGCGGCGCAATGACCTGCGGATTATGCAGGCCGAGGTGTTCATGTATCACAAGAACAAGCTGGACGAAGCTAAAAAAATTCTGGTTCCGATCGCTGCGCAGGGTCTGGGCGATGCCTCCTCGTGGGCAACTATAAGGCTGGGGGACATCGCATTTCTCCAGAAGGATCTTAACGAGGCGAACAGGTGTTGGGGTTTGGTGCAGCAAGGTGTGAGGGTTGACGACAAAGTGATTCAGGGGTCGTCAGTTGAATGGCAAGAGGATATTCCAGAAGGACGGGGAAAGAAGGACGATGTTTCAGCAAAGCCTGGCAAGCAGGATCTGAAGTCGCTCAGGCCAAAGACTGCGCCGCGAGTTGATGATTGGAAGAAGGCGGCCATTCTTGATACCGGCATGGCCACCTCAATTTCAGCGCTTGTTCAGCAGGAGTTTTTCCTTGAGGCATACAGAGAGTTGCGCAGGTGGGAGCGCAACTTTCCGATGAGCAAGATTTCGGGTGATTTCATCGTACAAGAAGCTGGTTTTTTTATGGCAATCGGCAACAGGCATCGGGCGAAGGTTGAACTTGAGGCGTATATCGAGAATGTTGACGCATCGAGCTGGCTTTTCAAGGCTGCTGAACTGCTGTTGAGATGCATGGTAGAGGACCAGGACAGCGACGAAAAAATCTCGGCCTTCTGCGAGAAGATGAAAAAGCGGTTCCAGTTTCATCCACTTGCGGCTCAGCTCGAAACAATGCTGAAAATTATCCGCGGTGGCGGACCGACGAAAACCGACATACCCGAGGGTATATGATCCGCAATCCGCCGAAGCCAGCGATCTGCTTGTTGCGCACGGTTGCCATGGCGGCACTGGCCCGGGCGTTTGGAATTTGGTGGATGGTTGCTTTGCTTGCGATATTGGGCGCTGGCTGTGGTCGGGGCTTTGAAAAGGATAGGCCTGTGCTATCCCTGAAGGAAATGAGCAGGGAACAGCGGTTTATTTTCCTCAAGGGGTACAGGGGCGACTGGCGGGGCTCTGCGGACAAAAACAGGGGGATTCCTCCGCCTCCAATTGAGAAATCTTGGCCTGTGGGAGTGCAGTTGATTTCCCTGCCCGACCCGACAGGAGGTATCACGCGCGCGATCAGTGTTGTTGACGCCATCACGAAGAGGAGGAGCCGCCGGGCTTATACCGAGCAGCCGCTGACGCTCGGCGAGTTGAGCTGGTTGTTGTGGTGCACTCAGGGAATTGAGAAAGTTGATCGCGACAAGGATGGCAATGTAATCGCTAATTACCGCACAGTTCCCTCCGCCGGCGCGCGTCATCCTTTTGAAACTTATCTATCGGTGCACAGGGTTGAAGGCTTGAACCCTGGCATCTACCGTTACTTGCCGGTCGAGCACAAGTTGCTTCCGATACGATATGACGGCGGCATGGCGCTTGATTTCATGGCTGCATGCTATAATCAGGAGCATGTTGCCAAATCTGCGGTTCTTTTCATATGGGCCGCCGTGCCATACAGAACTGAGTGGGCGTACGGCTTCATAGCTGCGAAGCTGGTGGCCGTTGATGCAGGTCATGTGTGCCAGAATCTCTATCTCGGTGCCGAGGCCGTAGGCATCGGCGTATGCGCGATTCTCGGCTATGACCAGCAGCGAATGGATTCACTGCTGTGTTTGGATGGCCGGGAGGAATTCGTCATCTATGCGGCTACCGCGGGACGGCTCCCTCCCTCGAGTGTCGGCCAGGAAGCCGGCGGCATGTCATCTCATGAAACTTTCTGACCTTGAAGCTTTCAGATTCACAAGCGCTTGGGAGATCAGGGATGAGGCTCAGCGCCGCGGTTTTGCCCTTCCGTACAGCGACGATCTTTCTATCTTGATGCAGCCTCTGGGTGTTGGCCGGGTAAAGATTCCGAACCGTCTATGCGCGCAGCCTATTGAATCGTGCGCGGCTGAGGCCGATGGATCGCCGGGTCAGGAGATTGCGATGCGGTATGCGAAACTGGCTGCAGGCGGTTTCGGTTTGATCTGGGTGGAGGCATGCGCCGTTGCGTCTGAGGGTCGCTCGAATCCGAACCAACTGATGCTTTCGGAAGGGAATCTCGTGAGATGGAAGCAATTTGTCGCGGAAATACGAAAAGCTGCCCTGCGATCCTTGAATCGTGATGTTGTCATTGTTATTCAGCTTTCCCATGCCGGACGCCATAGCAGGCCAGATGGAGCACCAATGCCTTTGCTCGTTCAGCCCAGCCATGCTCAGAGTTGCAATGAACGTGCCGTTGTGTTGACTGATGATGCAGTGAAAGCTCTTGTGCGCCAATATGTGATCTCCGCAGGACTTGCGAAGGAGGCTGGCGCTGATGGCGTTGATATAAAGTGTTGCCACGACGATTTAGCCGCCTCTTTTCTTTCGGCCCGGACGCGGGAGGGTGAGTGGGGTGGGCGTCTTGAAAACCGGGCGAGGTTTGTGACGCATGTTGTGCGCGGAGTCAGGAGCGAGCATCCGGATTTAATGGTGGCTGTCAGGCTTGGAGTTTATGACGGCAAGCCATATCCTTTTGGTTTCGGTGTTGACAGGGACGACACTCGCAAGCCGGATTTGAGTGAACCCCTGCGTGTTGTAAGGATGTTAATCGAAGCGGGCATTTCGCTGTTGAACGTTACGGTTTCCGGCCTGGGACACATTACCCATCCTCTGGACCGCATAACGTTTGAAATTGAACTTGCGGGGCGTATTCAGAAGGCATTTCCGTCGGTTCCTGTTATTGCTGGCGGGCTTAGCTGGTTAAGGAGGTTTGCGCCGAATGTGGGTGCTGGCCTGGTGAGTGCAGGCAGAGCGGCCATGGTGGGCTTCGGAAGGGCGGCGCTGGCCAATCCCGACATAGCTGCTGAAGTGCTGAAAGGAGCGAATGCAGGGTGGGCTCCTGTATGTGTGACATGCCGCGGATGCGAAATTCTGAACGCCGGCGGTGCGCGCACCGGCTGTGTGGTGGCTGATGATACGTCATTTGGTGTTTCGGCAAGGCAGCTATATCGCATGCTGCCTGAGCGGCTGCTGGAGGAGGCGTCGCGATGCCATCAATGCGTGGATGCGCCGTGCGTGAAGGGCTGTCCGGCTGGTGTTGACATTCCTGGTTTTATACGGGCATATCGGGAGGGAAATATTGGCTCGGCTTATTCTATTCTGAGGGATTCTCTCGTCCTGCCCGAAATGTGCTCGCAGTTGTGTCCGGTCTGGATGCTGTGTGAGGGACGGTGCATAGAGGGCATTTTGACTGGCCGGCCTGTTCCAATACGCGATATCCAGTACACTGTGTGTGTGGCGGCAAGAGAGGGAGGTCATGCGCAACGGCCCGCTCAGGGAATGCGGGGAGGCGCGCGGTTGTGTGTGGTTGGAGCTGGTCCGGCGGGGCTGTCGGCGGCCGTTGAAC
>CALETX010000005.1 GCA_937920455.1 uncultured bacterium | reverse complement strand
CGTTGGAGTACTGGCCATCGTGGCCATTATTCTAGGACTGGTCGCAATTCAGGCCGGCTCGAGCAGCAAAAAAGCTGTCGCCGACCTCGATGCCAGACTGTCCAATGAACTGATGGGCGTGCAGCAGACCGAAAGCGAACTGCGCGACCTTCGCTCCCAGATGGCAACCAAGCTGAGCGATCTCTATGCCCAGATCACAGCGGTCAGGGAAGAGGTCAAAAAGCTTGCCGCTCCGCCACCCCCTCCGCAGAAAGAAGCTGGAGGAAAGGAAAAGCAGAGCGAGCAGACGCCGGCGGGCCCAGGCACATATCATACGATCCAGGCTGGAGACACGTTCGGACGACTGGCTAATCGGTACGGAACAACAATTGCCGATATCGAGAAGCTCAACCCCGGCGTCAGTTCATCCAAGCTGAAGATCGGCCAGAAAGTGCGCGTCAAGTAGAACTAGGCCGAGCAAGACAACGCACACTCGCTCCACATGTCGCACATGTGGGGCTGTAGTTCAGCTTCGTGCGGAGCAGGGGGTGTTGTGTGCCCGGTGAAAGGAGCGTGTTCTATGCTCGAAACATCTGGCCCATTCTCCGCCCCATGAGCGCGGCTGCCCACAGCAACGCCGACCCAAGAAATGCCATCGCCCACACGCCTAGCGCCGCGGCGACATTCATGCCGTTCTGCAGACTCTCCATCAACGTGTAGATAGCCTTCGTCAGCGGATAATACTCCTCCACCTGCGCAAGGATCAGGCTGTCGGACACCTCAAGCATCGAAAATGCAAAACATAGAATTCCACCGGCAACAAGATTCGCTGCCAACAGGGGAACAGTAATCCGTTTGATCACGCGGAGCGGCGAAGCTCCCAGATTCGCAGCGGCCTCCTCGTAGGTTCTGCTCACCTGCTCAAGACCTGCGTGAGCTGCCCTCACCATGTACGGAAGACGCCTTATGGAATAGCTAACTGCAAGAAGAAACATGGGGTTGCGCCGCGGATCCAGAAAACCCGCCAGCACCGGCGCTTCCCCGAACAACCCCGAGAAGCAGCCTAGATACCCGAATGCTATCACCAGCCCAGGCACAGCAAGCGGCAACATAGCAAGCGTGTCGAGCAGATCGGCTCCGCGGAACCGGGCACGAACGCAGAACCAGGCTATGCCGAATCCGATAACCATGTCGAGAAGCGTCGCCCCCAAGGAAAGGAAAAGACTGTTCAACATAGCCGAACGCGTTAGCGCGTTGTCAACAGCCCTCCCGAAGAACTCCAGGGTGGGATCATGAGGCAGCACCGTCATGAACCATCTTCGGTTGAAAGCCAATCCGATCACGCTCAAGTGAGGCATCACGGCCAGCGCCAGAAGTGCGCCGACAGCGCACCAGGCGACAACCGCGCCCCACCCTGAAAGCCTCACTTCTTTCCTGCTGACGCTCATCCGCCCCAGCGTTGCAACCTCCCTGTGACGCCTTGTGATCGCCTTGCTCATCCAAAAACCGCCGGCGGAAATCAAGAGCACGAAAATAACCAACGCGTATCCTGCTGGATTCGTCCCCACCTCGCCAACCTTGTCATAAATCAACACCGGCAACACCCGCCTCATGCCGAACACAAGAGGCGTCCCAAGCTCTGCAAAGGACCAGACAAACACAAGAACCATGCCCGCAAACAAGCCCGGCCCGGCAAGCGGCAGTGTCACCCGGCTGAAGACGCTCCAGGGTCGAGCTCCAAGATTCGCTGCCGCATCCTCCAAAGAAGGATCTATGTTTGCAAGTGCGGCGGCACTATTCATATACATTATCGGGAAAAGGTGAAGAACCTCCAGTGAAACGATGCCTGGCAATGGAAACCCGCCAAGCCAGTCAACCGGACCGTTCACCAGACCAAGCCTCATCAACAAAATACTCAGCGAGCCCTCCCTCGCCAGGATCATCTTTATTCCGACCGCGCTGACAAACGGCGGCAAAATCATCGGCACAAGAAGAAGCCCGCTCAAGAAAGATTTGCCGGCAAAAGACCTCCGCGTAAACAACCATGCGAGCGGCAAAGAAACGAACGCACAGAATACCGTCACCCAGAATGCAATCTGAAAACTGTTGAATGCAGCCTCAAAATGCACGGGATTTGTGAAAAGCCCCTTCAGGTAGAACAGCGTCACACCATGTGCGTCGAATACCGCACGCACCGCAACATGAACAAGAGGCCAGACAAGGAAAATCGCAAGAAACGCTATGATCGAACAGACCGTCGCCATTCTCCCCATGCGCGCTTTCACGTAGCCGCGCCTCCTTCCGCGAGAGGAAGCCCAACCGCATGAGCGCGATCAACACTCCACTTACACGCTCGTCCAGGTTTCCATTGGACCAGAGGATCACTCAGCAGTGTGACCTTCCATGTCTTGTCTCCGCACTCAACCAGCACGGTGACCGTTGAGCCATTCATACGCGCGGACACAACTTTCCCCTCAAAAACATTCGCGCCAGATGCGCCTTCTATATAAGGTCGAATGTGTTCCGGCCTGACCATAAGCAGTACTGGTTCCCCTGCGCCTGGCTCAAATCCCGCCACAGGCGACACTATCCATCTTCCTGCATGCATGTCTACAATCAGCTCACCCCCCTCCTTCCCTGTTGCCCTGCCAGGGAAGAAGTTCGCCTCGCCCAGAAAATTGGCACAAAAGGCATTCGGTGGCCTGTGATAGAGTTCGGCCGGAGATCCCACTGCCATGATCTTTCCTGCCGACATGACAGCCATGCGGTCTGCCAGCGAGAGCGCCTCAACCTGATCGTGCGTAACGTATATGAATGTTATGTCGGATGAGGAATGCAAGCGTGCCAGATATTCGCGCATTTCCGCGCGCAGTTTGGCGTCAAGATTCGAAAGCGGCTCGTCGAGGAGAACCGCCGCAGGATTCAGAACCAAAGCACGCGCAAGAGCCACACGCTGTTGCTGCCCGCCTGAAAGCTGACTTGGCTTCGCATCCTCCCTTCCCGCCAGGTCAACCCGCGCTAGCGCTTCCTTTGCCAGGCGTGCAGCTTCATCCCCTCTGATCCTGCGTTCTATCAGACCAAACGCCACATTCTCAAGCACCGTCAGATGAGGCCATAAAGCGTAACTCTGAAAAACCATCGGGAGACCACGCTCGTGAGGCGGCAGCTCTCTGACGTCCTTTCCGTTCAAAACCACCGTACCGCCGTCCGCCGTTTCGAGTCCTGCCAGTATCCTGAGCAGAGTGGTCTTGCCGCACCCGGACGGCCCGAGCAGAAAAAACATTTCGCCCGGT
>CALETX010000004.1 GCA_937920455.1 uncultured bacterium | reverse complement strand
CATGGAGCATCTCCATGGCGAGCATGGCTGGCCGTTCGATTTGCCGGAGACTGGCGCAGGAATCATTCGCGTTTCCGTGTCCGGGACCGAGCGATGGTTTGCCTTCACTTATCCGGCGGTCCCTACGGTTGTGGCAGGCTCTGGAGAGAATGGAAGCGAATGGCGGCGGTTCAATATTGAGTGCGGGACGGCGAGGAATTGGTACTTTTATGTACCAAAGGGGACGAAATCATTCGAGATTCGCGCCAGATGCCTCCATAAGAAGGACGTAATGTGGTTGGAGGTAAATTCGCCTGACCGGACCATAGCATTGATATACGATAATAGCGGTGGCAGGAAGATTGACGTTCCGGAGGGACTGGACGGGAAAGTATGGCATATCAGAACGGATGTTGGCAGTGCGTCAGTTATGGATAATGAAGGCGGTTCGCCGGTTCGCTATCTGCATCTGTATCTTGAAATAGAAACGCGAGGTGTGCCACCGTATCTGGCTCCCACGTGGGAGCAATGGTTCGATCCCGACGATGCGCGCTCGCCGTGGGAACGGCTGTGATTATCAGCCTGGTTACTGCAATATAAGGTCATGTTCCTCTATGAAACGGATTTGCTCCTCCGTTGGCGCCAAGGCGGAAGGCCCGACATCCGACTTTGCAGATGCTTCGGCCTGTTGCCTGAGTTCTTTTATGAGTTGAGCCTTGTCTTCAGGCGCCATTATCGGCTGCTCAATAGGCGTATTGCCCATGTCGCCGACAGCCAAGGGCTGGCCGGGTTCAGGTTCGATCGCCTCAACCTTTGCGTCTTCGGATGCGGATGGGTGTTGAACCGTCGGCGACCGTGTAGCGGCCATTTCCCTGACTGCGTGCCTGACCGCAAGGCCGATGACGAGCAGCGAAACGGCAGCCACTGCGAAGCCCCAAGCGAGCGTTAGAGCCAGGGGTTTGGTTTCGGCATCTGTGTTCATTTACATGTCCCTCCACTTGTCAAATGATACTTCGTCCAGAATAGGCGGGTATTCGGGGGGTGGGTTTTCTGTGAACCTTGTATCGTAGCGATAGTTCTTATCATATCCGGTCAGCAGAGTATCACCGCTGAATGTCCCAACCGCTCCGCGCTTGTTCTGAACAATCCCACCCCACACGTTCAGCTTGCCTCTTGGCGGACCGGAGGCGTAGTTCTCCACTCCGAACGAACCGTCATTAGCGTCAGACGGCGTCAGATTGCCTGTGGCCATAATGTGGGCGAATATCTTGAGGTCGTTGGGACAGCTGGGCTTCACCACCACATCGCGGTTTGCTATCAGACCCAGAGCATCGTCGCTGGCGGGGTTTGTCGCCGGATCGCTGGCGTAAGTGATATGATTGGTGATCAATATATCGCGCTCTGAGGCAATAGTTATCCTTCCGTCAAGCGACCCGCCGACCAGAACGTCTCTTGATGTGGAGTTGGTTTTCACTGCAATCACCATGTCTCCCGGAATCGCATATGTCGTGTTGGTCCATCCGCTGTCAGGGCAATTTATGACCAGATCGCTTCCGCTGAAGGTAATCTCCGTCTTGCCTGTAAGAACCAGGTCTGCTTTGTTCAGCATGGATGCGAATGTCACGTATGCCATCGAGTTAGTCGGCGCGCCCAACGTGAATCCTTTTCGGAAGATGCAAGCGTTCGTGCTGCCACCGTAGGTTGTGTCAGCGGATGTGACTTTCTCAAAAAACTCGGGATCGCCGCTGAACCACAGTTTGCTGTTTGAATGCACCAGGCCATAAAACTTCTCACCAGACTTGAAGTAGATTTGGCCGTTATAATCCGACCATAGGGCGTATTGAGCCCATGTTTTCCGCCGCATCCCTGTAACTATAACCATTCTGCCCTGGCCGTTCTGTGTGCCGACGGACACTATCGCATAAGTCTTGATTTGGCCGCTCGCGCCCTGCGGAACGCCTGATGTCGAGCCTGCCGGCATATAGGTGGCGGTTATAACCGAAGGGCCGTTGGTCATCCTGAACGTTGTGTTCGGGGCGGTTATGCTGCCAAAACGAGTATCCGGCGCGCCATACCACGAAGCAAAGACCTGTTCGGCCGGAGGAGGATCTGCAGCGATGGCAACAATAGCGCCATTGCTGTAGATTCCGTCGCCTGTGCCGTAGTTGACTGTCAGATCGTATGCGTTGACATATGTGGCTGTTATTGTGACGTCGCTGTAAGGCATTACGAAAGTAGTGGTTGCTGCGTATATGCTTCCAAAATAAGTGGGATCGTAGCCTGTCCATCTGCTAAAAATCTGGCCACTAGGGGGCGGATCGGCAGATATTGCGACTGCCGTGCCATTGCTATAAACGCCGGAACCGGACCCCGATACAACTGTAAGGACAGCATTTGTAGGCGGACGATTAGTGTACAACGCAGTGATCTGCACGTCGTTGTCAGGCATGACAAATGTTGTCGGCGACTGGTAAAGGCTGCCGAACATCTCAGACGTCGCGCCAAAGTCTATGCGCCACATGTGGAAAATCATGTCTGGATCGCTGTGGGCGCGAGCGACTATCGTCCTTATATCCCCCGCATAAAAGTATCCATCTGAATCGCTGTTGATAATATGCAGCCAGTGCCTGACTGCGTTCTTGTAAAGCGCGGTCAATTCAACATCATTGTTTGGCATGGTGAAGGTGGTGGGGGAGGAATAGATGTCGCCGAACATGGAGGCGTCCGCTCCGGCGTCAATTCGCCACCGATCAAACAGCTTGCCGAGCGGCGGTGTGTTGGCGGCGATGGTAACGATTGTCCCCGGAGAATACTCGCCGTCAGGACCTCCATTATGTATTTCGAGGTCATGTGGAGCTGGTGGCCACTTGAAGGTTGCTGTTATTTCGCAGTCATTGCCTGGCATGACGAATGTCGTGGTTGAGGAATATATGTCGCCGAATCGGTCAATAGTCGCGCCGGAGATCACCTGCCACTGGTCGAAGATCTTGCCGTTGTCATCCGGAATCCTTGGCACGGCGACCACTGTGACGATTTCGCCTTCCGCGTAGTCGCCGTCAGAATCGCTTCGACGGGCGGTAAGATGGTACAGAGTTGGCCCTGATGCTCTGTAAACTGCGGTTACTGTGACATGGCTCTTAGGCATGTCATATCTCGTGACCGGATTGTTGACTCCGTCAAGATAACGCCACGCGCTGGACCCTGCCGGCGACCATGTGTCGAATTCCTGGCCTGCGGGAGGATTGTCGGCATAAATTGTTGGCGTCTCCCAGTCGTAGAACCATTTTTCTGTTGAGCCGTCATCAAAATGGGCGTTTACAAGAGTAAGTTTTTTATAAGCTGCCTGGCATACCGAAGGGAGAGCAGCAAAGAATAGCGCCGCAGACATGATGATGATCAATGTTCGCCTGTCTGTCTTTGACACCACGATGTTCCTTTTCATTGCCGGCCTCCTTCGCGCTCAACTAATCGGTTACGATCAGCGACGCGCATGAAGTGGCGATCGCAAGACACCACTTGCCGACCGCTTTTCCTTGTGGGTTTCTGTTGTCGTTGTAAAGGTTCACATGCATGCTTCCTGCGAATATTTCATAGGTGTATCTGTGCTGAAGGGGATACGAAACGCCGTCAACAAGCAGGCCAATCTGTTGACCTGAACCGCCAGCCCTGAAGTGTACCCACGAAGCTGGTCCAAGATAATCCTGGGTGTCATGGTTAAGATCAAAATGATCAATCATTGTACCGTCGGGCAGACGGAGCGCGAAGTCGTTGCCCCCTTGTCCTGGTTGACCATTCGGATGCAGGTTTATCCATCCGCTTATTGTGCGCGGTGACTCGCTGATGGATGCGGAAGGTATAATCGCCACAACGTATGTTCCAGGACCGTTCGTCCCGCCTGAGCTCCAGGGGCCGTCGCCGCCGTTTGCGACGTAAGCCGCGGCTCGCTCGGCGCCAGCCTGTGCGACGTACAGCGCGCCTTCCATTTCTCCCTGTTTTCGAGCAATCCTGATCTGCGTGGATGAATAGAGCATTACGGCGGAAAGCAGCACGCTCAGCACGGCGACAAACCCAAGCACCACCACCAGCGCATAACCGCGATTTGTATTGGACAAATTTTTCATTTTGTCACCTTGCTCAGTTTCTGAACGCAACGAATGTTGACATCGTGTTTGACGATGAAAACCTCCCCTCTGAATAAAGGCACGTTGCCGAGAGATATATCCCTGCTCCGCTATTGGATGCGGTTGCGGAGACAATGTTTCTTGCAATCACCACGCTGCCGGTTGTGGCCGAGCCGTCGTAAATCACGCGCCTGGCGGAACGGCTGTAGGCGAACATGTTGGATGCTCCGGAGATGTCCTTGTATGTCACAGTCCATCCATCGCTGTGCGTCTGCAGGAAAACGTTCGATGCCAGCGCAGACCGCAAACCATATTGAGCGCCGACGCCATATGTCATTCTCGCAAGAGCTGTGCTGGCTTCCTGCGTAGCCTCAAGCTCGGCGGAAGTCATTGCCCAGCTGCGCTGGCACATAATGAATGTCGGGACCGCGGCTGCCATTACGAGCGAGAATACTCCCATGGTGACCATGATCTCGGTCAGAGTGAAACCGCTAAGCCTCATTCGTGGTCCAGTTATCTTGGACAGAGTTTTCATAATCTCCCCTTGTGAAGGCATGAGGTGATTGATGTGCTCATGGTTCGCGAAAAGGTTCGGCCTGTGCCTGGTACTTGCCAAAAGACCGTCACCTGAACATCCTTCGTTAGCGGATATTGGCCATTCTGCACAACGGTGTAAGTGTTGCTCATAGGCAGCCCAGCAAGTGACCTTGTGCCGACGTTAAGTTTCGGGTCCTGGTACGAGCATG
>CALETX010000003.1 GCA_937920455.1 uncultured bacterium | reverse complement strand
CTGCATGGAACCCGTCAATGGCAATATTTCGATCGTAGAACTGGTGGCGCTGGCCAGAATTGTGCGAGCGCGGAGGCCCAAGGCAATTTTCGAAATCGGGACATTCAACGGCAGAACCACCCTGAACCTAGCTGCGAATGCCCCTACAGACGCGGAAATATGGACTCTGGATCTGCCACGAGAGATGATGGGTCGGACGAAATTTCGTCTTGCGCCAGCCGAGTCCATGTTTGTCGGCGCAGGAGATGCGGGAGTTTTCTTCTGCGGCACTGAGTTCGAAGACAGAATTCACCGGCTTGTGGGGGATTCAGCGACATTTGATTTTTCTCCATACGAAGGTCAGATGGACCTTATATTCGTTGATGGGTCGCACGCCCTGCCTTATGTGCTGAATGATTCACGTGTGGCGCTTCGGCTGGCAAAGGCCGATAGCGGGGCGATCGTCTGGCATGATTATGGTGTCGGAGGGTGGGATGGAGTAACAAGAGCTCTGAATCGTTTATATGATGAGGATGGAGTTTTTGGCTCCATGTTTCGCATAAAAGGGACAAGTCTTGTCTGTCTTTTTCTGGATTCTGAGAAGAGGAGGTAGGCTACCGGTGAAGATGCTGCCCCAGCCAACAGTCAAAGGGACGATGAGCCTCGAAGAAGCAATCGCGCTGCGTCGTTCGGCTCGAGAGTTCGATGGAGGAAAGCTTACGGATAATGAAATATCTCAGATCTTATGGTCTGCCCAGGGGATAACTGACAAGGTTCACGGCTTTCGCGCCGCGCCATCTGCGGGGGCCACGTTCCCGCTGGAGGTATATCTGGCAGACAGCGCGGGGGTTTTTCATTACTTGCCCCGCGAACATGCTTTGGAGTTGGTTGCGACAGGAGACAAGCGCAGGCAGCTTTCTAGAGCGGCTTATGACCAGCCGTGGGTAGCGTCTGCATCCGCCGTTGTTGTGCTGGCTGCTGTAGTTGCGAGGACCGGCGGGCGATATGGGGAGCGGGCGCTGATGTATGTTCACATGGAAGCCGGCCATGCAGCGCAAAATATCCATCTTCAGGCCGTGGCGCTTGGACTGGGCTCGGTGCCGGTAGGAGCGTTTGACGAAGCGGAAGCGTCAGGAGCCCTTGCTCTGCCGAAAGGACATCACCCTCTTTACTTTGTGCCGGTCGGGCGACTCGTCCATTGATGTCAGTATAGGATGGAGGCAACTTATGCGCCACAAAATGAAGATAGTTAAGGGCGATATTACGAAACTGGCTGTTGACGCAATAGTCAATGCGGCAAATACAACGCTTCTTGGAGGCGGAGGGGTTGATGGGGCCATTCACCGGGCTGCGGGGCCAGGGTTACTGGCAGAATGCCGAACGCTTGGAGGCTGCAGACCTGGAGAAGCAAAGATAACAAGAGGATACGACTTACCGGCGAAGTATGTGATCCATACAGTCGGGCCTGTATGGAAAGGCGGGAACAATCGCGAGCCGGAAACGCTTGCGTCCTGTTATCGAAAAAGCCTTGAGCTTGCAGTGAAACACGGACTCAAAACCGTTGCGTTTCCCGCAATCAGCACCGGTGTTTACGGATATCCTAAAGAGCAGGCATGCCGAATTGCAGTGTCCGAGACGGCGGCTTTCCTAAATGCACATCCTGAAATTCAAGAGGTAACTTTCGTCTGCTTTACCGATGGAGATGTGTCTGTATATGAACGCGTGATGGGTGATCTGTTACAAGAGCAGAAGTGACAAGCGTCATGGGTTTCGGATAGCAGGAGCATACAGTAGCATCACATCAGAGCGAAAATGGCCGTCCATGCCAATCCCGCCAGGGCGATCGTCAGCAGAGCTGGCACAGCGCGCCTCCGAAGCTCAGCTCCACCCAGCGAAGCAGTAATGGCCATCTTTACCAGCGTATTTGCAGACAAGGCTGTTACGATGCCTGTGGCAGCGACTGGTGGTGGGATCGTCACTGAGGCCATGTCCGAGAGAGAAATCGTGATTGCGTCCACATCAGCAAGGCCGGCAGCGGCGCTTGATGCATAGATGCCGGTTGATCCCAGATGAATGTGCGCGGCTCTGGCTACAAACATTACAACGGCAAATATGAGCCCGAAGTTGACCGCAGCCCAGAGTTCAAGAGGATTCTTGTGAAGAGAAGGTTCGATGTCCATTGCGGTTATCAGACCTGATTCCGCCTTGGATCTGGATTTCAGCAGTCGCGCGGTGCCAATGCTCAGCCCGACCAGAATGAGAAGTGGAACGGAAAGGTATTTAAGAAGCGCGGGCTGTATTGCCGCAACCACCACTGCCACACGAACGAACATGATGGACGTTGCCAAGAGGATGCCCGAAGCGTAAACTGGCCCGAGGTCAGGACTAGCGCGGCTTTGGCGCGAAAACGACAGCGTGACCGCCGTGCTTGAGCCCAGGCCTCCTGCTACTCCAGCCAATTCTATACCACGGCCGGCTCCAATCAGCCGTCTCAGCAAATGACAGGCCAGGTTCACGGCGGAAATCAGGATCACCATCAGCCAGATTTTATGCGGATTGACAACCTGCAACGGTCCGAACGCCCTGTCAGGGATGAGAGGCAGGACTATCAGGCTGATGACTCCAAGCTGGGCGGCAGCCATAATTTCTTCATGGCCGAGTTTCCTCACAATGCTTTCAAGTGGTTGTTTTGCGGCGAGCAGCAGAACAACGGCCGCGGCTAGAGCGGCGGCAAATCCTGGAGCGTCCCACCAGCAAAGCCCGCCTAGAAGATATGCCATAATGGCGGCAACTTCGGTGGTCATTCCCGGCGCAGAAGGATCGGCCGGCTTATATGTTCTTATTACGAAGCCTCCAAGCACCAACATTCCCGCAATGAACGACCATCCGGTCCGGTCGTTAATCATTGCTGCCGTGGCTCCGCTCATGGCAATCAGAGGGAAGGTTCGAATGCCGGCAAAGCCGCCGAGTTTTTCTCGTTCACGTTCGATGCCGATCATCAGGCCGATTCCAAGAGCGAGGCCGAATCTGTGGACAAGCGAATAAAGTTCCAACCCGACCATGTTTTCTTACTAATACATTTGGTGTTCTTTTACAAGTGAGGAAGGAGGTGGGTCCGGAACCGAGCGTGACAGATTAATATTGACGGATTCTAGAGCTTCGGCGTAATGTCTACCGAAATAGTAGACAAAAGACCCATGAAACTCTCCACAAAGAGCGAATATGCATTCCTGGCGCTTCTCGAAATGACGCGCTGCTGGCCCGGCGGGACTGTGCCGCTCAGTCGGATGGCGGCACGTAATAAACTGTCACGAAAGTATCTTGCCAGGATACTGCGCTCGCTTGAGGCGGCTGGGCTTGTAACGGCTACGCGCGGCGCTAAGGGAGGCTTCGCCCTCGCTAAAGCGGCAGATCAAATCACTATGGCCGAGGTTGTGAGAGCGCTGGATGGACCAATTGCGCCTGTGAGAGCGGCAAGCAAGTACTTCTACCGACCGTCTCCTATAGAAAAAGAGCCAGCGCTGGTGCGATTTTTTAAGGAGATACGCGATATGGTGGCTCGCAGAATGGAACGCACGACATTGGCAGATTTGTTGAGAGCGGAACGCCACGAAGCATGGGCAAGCAAGAAATGAACAAGACTGTTAGTATTGCAATATTGGCCGCGCTTGTCACTGCCGCCGGATGCGATGGGGGAAGGAGAGAAAGACGCGACACTGGGCAGGCCAAACAAGCCGACATAGCTGTTTCAGGGGCATGGGCACTCTATCCGATGATGGTGCGGTGGGTTGAAGCTTATAGCAAGACCAACTCCGGCGCCAGGATCGATGTATCGGCAGGAGGGGCAGGGAAGGGGATAACTGATGTGCTTGCCGGCGCGGTTGATATTGCCATGGTGTCTAGAGAGCTTCATCAGGAAGAAATTGATAAGGGCGCATGGGCCATTCCTGTTGTGAAAGATGCAGTGGTGATAACCGTCAATGCTGGAAATCCGTGCCTCAAGGATATTATGTCCAAGGGGTTATCTAGGCAGTCTGCTTCGGCGATCTGGACAACAGGCACAGCAACGAACTGGCAGCAAATAGGAGCGGAGATTTCCGCTCCAATACGGGTTTATACTCGGTCTGATGCCTGTGGGGCAGCGGAAACACTCGCTGCGTGGCTGGGAGTCCGGCAGGAAGATCTCAGAGGTGTTGCCGTATATGGTGATCCCGGTGTGGCCGAAGCTGTCAGGCGTGATTCACTGGCAATCGGCTACAACAATATTGCCTTTGCATACGATCTTGCCACCGGCGAGACGATTTCAGGATTGAGGATTTTGCCTTTGGATGCCGACGGAAACGGGACTGCCGATCCGGAGGAGCTTGTGGTTGAAAATCTCAAGAAGATTTCCGCCGCGGTTGCCGACGGCAGATATCCTTTCCCTCCAGCGCGGATTCTCAACCTTGTTACGAAGGGACGTCCCGAACGACCTGAGGTTATCGAGTTCTTGGAGTGGATACTTGCCGAGGGACAAGACTTTGCTGAACAGGCCGGCTATGTTGCTCTCGACAAGCCGGGGCTTGTAAGCGCACGGCAGAAGCTTTTGTCGAAATAAGTGATGCGAATGGATTTGCTCTAGGAGTCACAAAAAATGCTCACATCAAGAGCGAGGAAAGACCAACTTGCAGGTTGGATGGTCAAGCTGACGGCGCTGTACGTTTGCGTTCTGGCTTTTGTGATTTTGCTTGTTCTTGCGATCAAATCATGGCCACTGATTATCTCGACGCAGACATGGAACATCCTGTCCAGCGACGAATGGCGTCCTTTTTCAGGACGGTTCGGCTTCCGCCCTTTTATTCTCGGGACGCTTTCAGTCACAGCGGTCGCAGGTCTGATTGCTGTGCCGATATCAGTTCTTTCGGCCGTATACGTCGTTGAGTATTGCTCCTCTGGATTGCGGCGAACGTTTGAGGCGATTG
>CALETX010000002.1 GCA_937920455.1 uncultured bacterium | reverse complement strand
GGCCGTGTAATGGAGCGTGAAATAAAGCGCAAGCATGGGAATGTCTTCTTTGCGCTCGCGGAGTGGGGGGATCTCGATATGGCAAACCCGAAGCCGATAGTACAAGTCCTCGCGAAATTTCTTTTGCCTTACCAGTTCGCCAAGATCTTGATTTGTGGCGGCAATGATTCTGACGTCGGCTTTGCGTTCCTGATGTTCGCCGATGGGGAGATACGTCTTGTTTTCAAGGAAGCGAAGGATTTTGGACTGGGACTTGAGCGGCAGATCGCCAATTTCGTCTAGGAAGAGGGTCCCCCCCTGAGCTGCCTCCACATAGCCGGATCGTGTCTCTACGGCGCCAGTATAAGATCCCTTCCTGTGTCCGAACATTTCGGATTCAAAAAGGTCTTCGGGCACCGATGGACAGTTTAGGATCAGGAAGGGCTTGTGTTGTCTCGGACTGGCAAAGTGAATGGCGCGCGATACAAGTTCCTTTCCAGTGCCGCTTTCGCCTGTAATGAGGACTGTCGCGTTGGATTCGGCAATCTCCACAATTTCTGCGGCAATTTTCTGCATAGCTGACGATCTTCCAATCATCGCCGGGTTGTTGCCGGATGAAGCAAGCTGGCCGGAAAGGATGTCAACCTGATCGCTGAGGATTTCCTTCTGGAGAGTGATAAGCCTGAATCGGCGCGTTCTCTCCATGGCTGCGCAGAGGGCAGATGCGTTGAATGGCTTTTCAAAAAAGTCGGTGGCTCCCTCCCGCAGCGCTCTGATTGCTATGTCAAGTTGCCCGTGAGCAGTGATAAATATCACGTCGCACCGCGGATCTGTCTCTTTGACTTTCTTTAGCACCTGAAATCCATCGCATCCGGGCATGCAGATGTCGGTTATGACGATATCTGCGCCGTTTCTCGCGATCCATTCTAGGCCTTTTTCTGGGTCTCGGAACGGTGTGACTGGAAAGCCAAAAGAAGCAAGGGTGGTTTCGAGGCTTTGAAGGACCATCTGGTCATCGTCAATTAGCACAACTTTTAGCGGTGGAGTCTCTGATTTATCCATTGCGCTAACATTCAAGCCATATGCCGTTTGCGTGTCCAGAACGTTTTGAGGCACGGACCGTCACAAGGAGCTCTTGATCGCGCCCGTGACCAGCCGCTCTTATCCATCACTGACGCTGATCACGCATGGTTGTGGGAGGTGAATAGGCTATTTGTCTCCAAAGGAACTGGGTCATCCGCTTGCAATGGAGGATGTGTCTTCCAGGACAGCACGTATGCGTCTTACGCCTGCGCTTGATGCCTCTTCCTTAACGATCTTGAATCGCCCCAGCGCGCCGGTTCTGGAGACATGAGGGCCACCGCAGACTTCCTTGGAAAAGTCTCCGATGCTGTAGACCTTGACCATTTCTCCGTACTTGGTGGTGAAAAGCGCCGTTGCCCCTCTGGCCTTGGCATCTTCCAAGGTCATTTGCTCCACAGTTACCGGAAGGTCTTTTCTTATAACGTCATTGACTATTTCTTCGACTTTGCGGATTTCTTCTGGGGTCATCTTGGCGTTATGGACAAAATCAAATCGGAGACGCTCGGCAGTTATATTTGATCCTTTTTGTCTAACATGATCGCCGAGAACAATCTGAAGGCTTCTATGCAGGATGTGGGTGGCGGTATGCAGGCGCGTAGTCATTTCCGAATGATCTGCCAAGCCGCCTTTGAATGCCTTGTCCACCCCTTGACGTGAAATATTTCTGTGAGCCTCAAAACTTGAAGTAAACCCTTCGAGATCCACTCCAACACCCTGTTCGCGGCATATTTCCTTTGTGAACTCGAGTGGAAATCCGTACGTGTCATACAACCTGAAGGCCATTTTGCCAGGCAATACGGTCTGACAGGACTCCTTCATCTTCTGCAAGACCTTGTCTAATTCGGCCATTCCACGGGTTAATGTTTCTTCAAACCTGGCCTCCTCCTTGTCGAGTTCCGACAGAATTCTGCCACGGTTCTGCTCCAGTTCGGGATATATGTGACTATAGGCGGCAATTACAGCTTCGGCGACAGGCCTGAAGAAGCCCTCGCGCATCCCAAGTCTGCGCGCAAAGCGAACCGCCCGGCGTATGAGGCGTCTCAGCACATATCCCTGACCCAGATTTCCGGGCACAATTCCCTGCTCGTCACCGAGGATAAATACCGCGCTGCGGGAGTGGTCCGCTATGATTCTGAATGCCCGTGCAATTTCGTCGTTGTCTGGCATGCGTCTGCCGCTTGCTTCTGATATTGCTTGTATAATGGGAGCGAAAAGTTCGGTTTCATATACTGAGCTTTTACCCTGCATCATCGCAACTGTTCGCTCGACTCCCATGCCCGTATCCACGTTGTGCTGTTTTAGCGGCAGATAGCGGCCGTGTTGGGTTTTCTCATACTGCATGAAAACGTCGTTCCAGATTTCGAAGAACTTTCCACACTTGCATCCCGGTCGGCAGTCTGGGCCACAGGGTGCTCTGCCGGTGTCTATAAACATTTCCGTGTCGGGTCCGCATGGACCGGTTTGGCCCGCAGGTCCCCACCAGTTATCGCTCATGGGCAGAGGGAAGATTCGGTTGTCCGGAATGCCGTGTTTTTTCCATATCATAATTGCTTCTTCATCGCGCGGGGCGGCTTCGCTGCCAGCGAAGACCGTTACAAAAAGGCTTTCCGGGGAAAACCCCAGATATGAGTGCGACGTCAAGAATTCGAATGACCAGGCAATTGCCTCTTCCTTGAAATAATCCCCGAGCGACCAGTTTCCGAGCATTTCGAAGAACGTCAGATGAGACAGGTCGCCGACATCGTCAATATCGCCTGTTCTGATACATTTCTGGCAGTTGCAGAGTCGCTTGCCAGCCGGATGCGGTTCACCGAGAAGATATGGCACCAGCGGATGCATGCCGGCGGTGGTGAACAGCACCGTAGGGTCGTTCTGAGGTATAAGCGAACTGCCGGTTATTATGGCGTGTCCCTTGGTTTTGAAAAAATCGAGATATGCCTGTCTAAGCTCGTTTCCTGTCATCTAGCTCCCGTGCTCCTTCCATGCAAGTAATCTGCGTTACTCGCGGCATCCCGCGCCAGCCTTCTTATATCGGTCTCGTGAACTCAAACAAAACGAGTGTGGAGAGTATCACGAAATGGTTTGAATAACAATTATTCTGCTTCTTCTATGCCCTTTGGGCGAAAAGAAAATTAAGTCAATCGAGAAGCGTCAGGCGAGAGGGCAAGCACCATACATGGTATCCCCTTTTTGGTGTTTGTGAAGGGGGGTTGGTATAGGGTTCAGGGAGGGAGGTTTCCAGGAAGACAGGTGGCAACAGGCCGATAGTCGGGTGGATTGCGGGGTTGCGTTTACGGATGATTTCCATTGGAGTTTGATGTCCTTTGCTGGAGTTGGTTCTGGCATAGTTGAAGAAGGCCTGACAGGTAGTTACCT
>CALETX010000001.1 GCA_937920455.1 uncultured bacterium | reverse complement strand
CCATGGAAAGCACGGCGATAGCCATCCCTCTTTTTCAAAATGGTCAGCCAGCTCAATCCCGCCTGACACCCTTCCAGAACCAGCATCTCGAAGAGACGGCGGTCATCGTGAATAGGCACGCCCCATTCCTCGTCATGGTATCTCACATAAATCCCGTCATTCCCGCACCATGGACATCTGCGGAGATGAGGGGTCTTTCTTCCGGATGGTTGCATCATCCCTTTATCACGATCCAACTTTTCTGGCCCGTCAGCATTTCAGATAAAGTAACTCTCCTGTCCTCGGGCAGTCTTCATGACCTTCTGTTCAGCTATCTTCTTTAGCCCTGGACAGATCTGTCCTTGAATATGAAAACCCTCGCTCCATCCTCAAAGACTCGCAACCACATCCATCGCCATTCGAGCCCATTCCCAGAGACGCCTCGGCTGTCCCCGCACGGTCCTCACGCCTTCGAGCACAACCTCCATGGGACACCGGATGGAGCATGGTATTTCTATCTGCCGAATCAAACGCTCCCGCGCCTCGTTCAGGTCCCACGTGTCACCAGCCAGACAATCGGCGCTGACGCGGACCGAATACGTATATTTGCATCCAATGTGCTCGACAAGATCGGCAAGGTCAGTGGCGGAAGTCAGGCATATCTTTCTCAAGTTCGGAAACTCGGCGAAGAGAGACGGCTTGCTTGCAAGCGCATCTCCCCAGCCGTAAGCTGCAAGTCCAAACATTTCAAGCCAGCGTTTTTCATACGGAAGGGCAAACGCGACATGCTGTTCCATGCGCGGCGTAAAGCCGGCCGGAGGCGGTCTTGTCCAGCCCCATTGGTCCTTCAGCTCGATACAGGCGGGATTGAAATTGCGCTGCGGCAACTCGTCGCAGAAACCCGGCCCACCACCTGCAATTCCGGTATTGCCGTTATTGAGGCTCAGGATACGGGCCTCCTGGCACAGATCCAGTCGTTCCACCTGGCGGGTGTAAAGATAATCCAGCGCGGCCCGAACCTTTGCGGGGGATCGCTCAATATTCTCAACGAGAGCCACCGCCCCCCACTGTCTCTCCAGGGACTCCCACGGAGAGAAAACCTGTTCGCTGACCCCACACGGCTCCACAGAAAGAATGTCTCCAAAAGCATCGTTCAGGGCCTCAAACCGCTGGGTCGTTAGTTCGTCATCTACTTCGCCAACTACATTCTCCGAACCCGCGCCGCCCAGAATTCGTGGAAGCGTGTCTCCCTTGAATGACCCAAGCGCCACACCCTCGGCCGTGGCCAGGCCATCATCCATCGCCTGGCCCTCCCCACTCCTCATCGCAATCGGCATCCGAAACACCGGTTCCATCACCTCGTCAGTCCGCATGTGGTTCCAACGATAAAGGCGCACGCGCAGCCAATGCTCGATATTTCTCGCGAAAGGATCGGTCGTCCGCAGCGAAAGCTCGCCGTCAACATTCATCTCATCCCAAGGCACGTCTGATATGCAAACCATCGCCCGCCCCATGCCCAGACCGTTAACCCGTCGCCACTCTGATTCGGTCTCCGACTGCACGGAATCGCCCGCTATCTCGGCCATGCGCCTTGCGAGGTCGCGAAGCACAACTCTGTCTTGTTTGCTGAATTTCATCGTCCAACCCGCCCGTTCCACACCATCGGCCCCTCATCCCTCTCCATGCTGCCATTCCGCAAGAGCATGATCAAGCCCCATGCGCCTGACGGAGACCGCAAACGCCGTTGCGTTTGCGTCTTTTTTCGTTAAGAAAATGCCTGTGCGAAACGTTGTAGAGGTAGTAAGATGGGAAGGCTCCGGTTGAGATCAGCTACCTGACAAGCGGATTGTCATGGCGGGCGTTCTACATGGGAATACTGAGCGCCGATGAGAAAGTGATGAGGCTCGAAGGGTATGTGCTGGTGGCCAACAACAGCGGCGAGGATTACCAGAACGCTCAGGTGCGGCTCATCGTGGGACAAGTGCATGTCCTGGATGAAATCGCCGCGCTCGCCTCCAGACCCGAACCCTACGGAAGACCGGGCGTTCGTCCGGTTGTCATGAAAGGTATATACGCCAATAGAAATCGCGCAACGAGGGAGGCGGTTGATAAGGTGGAGACCGAGAAGAAACGTGACGCCCAAGAAGCGCCCAAGCAGATCGTGAAGGAGGAGCTGAGCGAGCATTTTCTGTACACGATCGAGGGGACCGAGACCATCCCGCACGGCTGGAGCAAGCGCCTCCCAAGCTTCTCCGCCAACGCCGTCCCAGTCGTCAACCTCTACAAGTACGAGGAGGAACGCTGGGGACAGAACGTCATGCGCATGCTCAGCTTCAAGAACGACAAGGAACACAAGCTCGGCCAGACCCCCATCCCAGGCGGCATGCTCAGAGTTTACAGGCTCGCGGACAAGGAGGGCCATCTCTCCTATGAAGGCCAGTCTTCCTTCAAATACATCCCGGTTGACGAGGATGTGGAACTAAATCTAGGAGCCGTCGAAACGGTCATCGTCAAGCCCACACTCATGGACTTCCGCTCCGACCAGTTCATGTACGATCAGAACGGCAATATATGCGGCTGGGATGAAATCCACGAGTTCAAGGTTGAAGTGAACAACACCCGCGACGCCCCCTGCAAGGTGGAGATTACCAGAAACTTCACCACCCCGCACCGGAGCCTCGAACTGAAGGAAAAAGACCGGATCGACTACCAAAAGGTGGACATGGACACCGCGCGCTTCACCCTCTCCCTCCAGCCCCGCTCCAAAATCGAGTTCCGCTACATCCTCACAACAAGACACGGAAGAAGAGCCGAATAAGCCCTTGGCGCCTGACAGAAACCGCGAAAGCAAAGCGTCAATCATTCATGCGCATGCCCATCCTCATTCTTTGATGCGCATGGCTTTCTCAGCCTTTCCTTCCACGACGATACTCCCCCCACTCGGCATCTTACTCTTGGCTTCGTGCCACTGACGCGGGAAACAACAAGAAAAGACATGCCCCTCAGATTCTTCGCCCGGGTACAGGCAAGCGATGATGAAGGACAGGATTGTAAGCGAATGGCTATCTTGTCACAAACACGGTTCCGGCGGCCGGCCTTTCGAAAGCGCCCATATCAGGCCTGCCAGCCATGATGCGCGCTCTCCCCGCCAGGTCAAGCGCGCCAGCCATCCAAGCAAGATTGGTTGCCGTATTCACGCAGGGCGATGATGATTTAAGCCGATAATCCGCGCCGGATAACGCGGGACCATAGCCAACGCCCGGATTGACAAACTTCGGATCAGAAGAAACATTGCCATTCACTCCCTCAACAAGGTCCGGAGAACAAGAATAGAACGCAGTCGCACCGTTGACGTTCGTTCCGCCAGACGCTGTATTTGAGGCTGTGTTGTAATAAACTATCGAGTTATACATCACCGCCGGCCCAGATACACCTCCTCCGGTCCATCCCCAGTTTCCACACACGGTCGCGTTCTCAATGGTGCCTGTTCCTCCAATGCCGATCCCACCGCCTCCGTTGCCATAGTTCGGGCCGACATTATTAGCATTGCCAGCGATCTGAGAACTCCGCAAATGACCACCCCAATACAAATCCACCCCTCCCCCTGAAGCCTGAGAGGAAGTTACCCGGTTGCTCACCACCCAGCAGCGGTCAATCGTTCCGCCTTGTTGGCACCACACGCCGCCGCCGCCGCCCCACTGATTATTCACCGTATTGTTTGCGATCACGCAGTTGCTCAAAAGTCCGCCATATCGGATGTAAACCCCACCCCCAAATCACGTGGCGACGTTATAAAGGATGTGGCAATTCATAAGCGTCCCGCCGATGACATTGCTGAAATCCGTCCGCCTCTCGACATAAACGCCTCCGCCGCTGAACTCATTCCCGTTTGTAATGCTGAAACCGTCCAAAATTGCGCCAGGATGGCTTATATAAACGACTCGGTGGGTCGCAGACCCACTCCTGCCGATAGCTGTGGCAGTCGGCCCATTCACGCTCCGAACAGTTATGCCATTGGTGATCGTCAGGGGATTCGTCACCATGTATGAGCCATCTGCCACAATAACCCTCGTTCCATCAACACCTGCGTCAACGGCCGCCTGTATGTTAGTGGCCGCAGTCGTCCAGTTTGTGTATGGGAAAACATGAGAGCCTGCAAGCGAGACATACGCTGCTTCAGGCCCCACGCGCACATAGCCGGTGTTCGTGGCCGCCGCAACCTCGCCGGCCGCGT